>JAICQW010000020.1 GCA_025937665.1 Nitrososphaeraceae archaeon
ATGCATCATTATTTACCAATACAATAACAATAAAACAGAACCTTATTATTATTATTATTTACAATCAAGAAATCTTTAATTTCCACAGTGAGTTTAGTATGATTGATTCAAATTGTTAGCAATTCTTTCAGCCACATTATTTGCAATATTGCCAAAGGGTACAGTGAGAGATGAAGGTACCTTTTTTATCATGATTACGATTCTTGCAGGACTTATTGCAGCAGCCTACATAATGAGAAAAAGAAGAAATAGACAATCTTAATAAACCAACATGACAGTTCGTTATAGAATGTTGATTTCTAGATAGTGGCATATTTTTGATGTACTTTCTTAGATATTAAACCTTGAGATTTTGGTCGAATTGATAATATTCATCACATGAGTTTTTATCAAATCCACATCTATATCATGATAATGGCCGTATGCACTACGCAATTTGTCTAGTGCTCTCTTCATTATTGATATACATGTATCTTGTTCTCCTTTTTGATAATGTACTAAGGCTGCCGCAACAAGAATTATACCGTTTAACAGGGCTCTCTCGTCCCCTTGGGTATGTTTCCATACTCCTTCAAGAATTTCATGGGTCTTCCAATATTTCTCGGTGTTGAATAGCTGACGTGCAAGCTCTAGTGATACTTTTTTGTCCAATTCACTTTCACCAATCTTATCAATTTCTGTCATGGTCCCAATTTTTCGTAATCTTGATTTTATTTTTTCTGGATCTAATGAAGAAGGGATACTCATATCAAGTTCAAGAAAGTACGATGCAACTCTTACATCTCTAATAATTATTTTGTAATCTTTCAAAATATTTCTGGACAAAGAAAGAATTGAATTTGCGTCCTCGGGAAGGTATTTTTCATTCTCCAGATATACCATGTATCTTGATGAGGGTTCCATCAAATCTCTGATCCTGATACCATATGAACGTCGTACCAAAATAAGTTATTGCATTTAAAGAAGCAATTTCATTCTAAAATCAAACTATGAGCACAACAGATAACAGGTACAGTTAGATGGTAAATCTGAAGTTTGTTAAAATGCAAATAGATTTCTGATGTGATTTCTTGGCTCAAAATTATTCTGAGAATCGATATCGTTATCTAAAAAGCGTGAACAAATATGGAGTTTCTTTCTTTTCATCAAGCGTCCATGAGGTTGGCAGACTCAAACATTCGACTAGTTTTAATTCACAATCATCTATGAATTTTCCCCAACCCCACATAGACTTATCTCGCGAGTACTTCCTATACGTATGGCTTCCCATTAATGTGATACCCACATTCTGCAGTTTATCCATATATTTTTTGAATTGATTTGTTATTCCATATGATATCATTTCACCAGATTCAGGCAAAGCCGAAACAAAGAGCATAGTATTATCAAGTGCCAATTGTGAGTAGTCTATCGAATTAGAATCTCCATTTATGACCCGAAATTTAACGTTACTATTATCAGATATCTTAGTTTGGAGATCGCATAAGTCTTTATCTATCTCTACTCCGATGGAATTAAGACCAATAATACTGCCACAATACAGTAACCTCCCATCACCCGACCCGATGTCAATTATATTTTCAAATCCTAAATCTTTTGCCACTAGGACCATTACCAATGCAGAGAGTACCCATGTTGGAAGAAATGGTTGATAGTTTGTATCATATTTTTTCGAACTTAGCCAAAATTGATTGATATCACCTTCATATGATATGCATGGAATATTTCCGAGTACCAGACTTTCCTGTTTGTAATAGATTTTGTTAAGCTTAAAGAAGGTATGTAGTTTTTCTAAATGTGATTTGTCAAAAAGATCGTGATTACCCGTGTCTGGTAAAAACTCTCTTATATGATTGTATGAATGAATTTTTTCAAGATATTCATTTTTAAGTTTGAGCAACTCTTGAACCAAGTAGTTTTGTACCATTCAAATCTCACTTTGAGTTTTCAAGCTTAAATTATTAGATCTTGGTATTGTTGGAACAATGATGATATTGAACTCTAAAAATTTCAAGTTAATCTGAAGTTGGATGTACCATTTACCATAATTATTCATTTATGATAGATGAGATGAAATATTAATATTATTATTTTCATTATTATCGCTTTACCAAAAATAGGAAAATAAGTATGTAAATTTGTGCGGTAGATTTAACATTTGTTCAATTTCATCAGCTTTAGCAGAATGCTTGGAACTTCGGCAGGTCTTTTGGCCACGGGAATATTGACTTTAGAGTAACTAGAAATCTTAGATTCTGCAGAACCATAATTTCCATAAACTATTGCGCCTGCATGTCCCATTCTTTTTTCCTTTGGTGCTGAACGTCCTGCTACGTACGCCACAACTGGTTTACTGAAACCTGTTTTTTCAATGTACTGGACTAATGATTCCTCTGCATCTCCTCCTATTTCACCAACTACCACTACTGATTCAACTTCATCCCGGTCGCTTATCAGCTCAAATGCCTCTATCAAGTTTGTGCCGTTAATTGGATCTCCACCGATACCCAATGCGATTTGTTGACCTATTCCTTGCCTTGACAGATGATATGAAACTTCATACATCAAGGTCCCGCTCCTAGAAAAGACCGCGGTACTTCCCTTTGTAAATGGTTGAGACGGCATAATCCCGATTTTATTTACCGATGGTACAATAACACCGGGAGTATTAGGACCTATTATCTTAGCACCATTAGTTTGTGCATACTCTAGGGCTTCTATTGCATCACGTACTGGAACATGTTCTGGAATAGCGACAAGTAATTTTATTCCGTTATTGACCGCGTCCTTTACTGCAGAAAGGAAGAATGGGGCTGGAACAAATATTCCAGATATTTTTGCGCCAAGGTTCTTATTAGCGTCCTTTACGGAGTCGAAAACAGGAATTCCTTCAAATGTCTGTCCTCCCTTGTTAGGAGTTACTCCTGCAACGATATTGGTACCATATTCCCTCATCAACCTTGTATGGACAGAACCAAAATTTCCAGTGATTCCCTGAATTATGACTGGTTTATTACCATAGTCAGTATCACCAGGTTTACCTACAAGAATATCAAAAATATCAAATTTCTTGGACATTTATTTGCTCAACTCTTTATACTGGACTAGTGATGAAATTGCTTCCTCTACTGTATCATATAGCTTTGCATTGCTGTTAGAAAGCATTTTTTTTGACTTTTCAGATTCTGCTCCCGAGATTCTTGCATAAATTGGAACAGTAATCATACCGTCTTGATACGCATTAAGTATAGCCTGAGCCACCAAGTCTGTTCTGACAATACCGCCAAACAAATTTACCAAGATGGCCTTTATTTTTGACAATTTGCTAATTACTTCTAATGCCTTGTAAATAGTTTCAGTAGTAGCTCTACCACCAAAATCCAAAAAGGCTCCAGGCTTACCACCCGCATCAGTTACAATGTCCAATGTGGACATAACAAGACCAGCACCATTACCTATTATTGCTATGTTTCCATCTAGCTCAACAAATGAAAATCCACTCTTTTCGGCTTGCTCTTGCAATTCAGAAATTTGGACATATTTTCTTAACTCAGGATGCCTAAACAATGAGTTATCATCTATAATGATTTTTGAGTCAAGTGCCAAACAAGTTCCATCTTTTAATATGGCCAATGGATTGATTTCTGCCAACTCTGCTTCCTTTTCTCTAACGAGTTTAGCTAATTTTATTACAATATTTGAAAATGACTTTGCAGTTACACCATCAAGATTTAATTTTTTGGCAATGTTTTCTGCGTCTGATTGCGTCAATCCAGTAATTGAAATGTCCTGAATTACTTTGTTCTCCACACTTTCAATATCCATTCCGCCCTGAGCAGAAGAAATTAATGAATAACTCCGTTTTCCTCTGTTTAGGAACAAAGAAAGATAAAGCTCTTTGTCTATGTTTACAGCTTCTTCAATCAAGATCACTTTTGGTAGCTCTCCTTTAACCTCTTTATTCAACAATTCCGTAAATTTCGGCGCCAAATCTTCCAGTTTCATGCATTTCAATATTGCGCCAGCCTTTCCCCTACCACCAACGGTCAATTGAGATTTAAGTACAACAGGAAATTGGAGTTTGTCTGCAATTTGGTTCAATTCAGATTGGTTTCTAGCAAGATATGATTTTGGGACGGCGATGTCATGTTCTGTAAATAATTCCTTCCCCTGATATTCTAGTAACTTCATTCAGCAAGAATTTGAAGCCTATATGGCGACTTATATTCTTATACGAGTTACCAAATTTGAAAATTTATATATCTTCTATTAAATCCGTATGCTATGGCTGAAAAAATGACTGCTGTATGGCTTATTTTATTGACGATAATCGCGTGTGCAGCAGTACCTGCTGTTATGATTTGGTTGACAACAACACCTAGTGGTTCCGCACCTCATCTACTACTTGGCACTAATGAATTTTCCCCAATCGGAATTAGTCTTCTTAATTTTTAACATAGTAACAACATCCTCAAATTTTGTTCTGAAGTAATTAAAAGTTTATTTCATTTATTCGCTATTGTTCAATAAGAATATTTTGAGATTGATAAAAATACGAACGAGTAATAGATAAAGGTGAGAGATTGAGACATAGTTACCATGGCAATCGCTCTAAAGGTGCATCCATCTTTCTTTAAGGAATTTGCTACAAAGACATGGGTTTCTCCAGCAGACGTTGTAAAGGAATTAGTTGAAAACGCTTTCGATGAGGACGCAACAAGAGTTCTAATAACCATCCTTTCTGATAACTCCATTTCAATTGAAGATAACGCGGGAATGGATGAAAGCGAGATTCAAAAATTCTTGCTTCTTGGTTCGCCACATAAGAAAGTCGATTCTGTTTCGCCCAAGTTAAAGAGGATTAGAACAGGAAGATATGGAACAGGAAGACTATCATTTTTGACATCATTCGAAAAAATGAAAATTAGAACCCGAAAGGGTAACTATCATAAATCATTTCTAATTGATACGAAATCATTAGATGATCTATTTAGAGGTAAATCCAACTTACGCGAAATCAGAGAAACGCGCTTGTCAAGGGATGGAACTGAGATAATCGTAAGTGATGCCAAATCACATGTTGATGAGCTAAGACTAGTAAAGGAAATTAGAAAATTGGCAGTGCTTAGGCATCCACTTTTTGAGGTGTATATTAAGAGATCATCGAGATTCAAAGAATGGAGCTTTACTAATGCTCAGCTGATAAGAGTTCCCGACATACAGGGACATAGAATCCCCCTGAACCTGGACAAGGGAAGCATAGTTGGTGAAATTACTGTGGCTCGCCGACCGCTAACTGAAGATGAGAGAGGAATTGCAGTCATGGTAGGAGGACATATAGTAATGAGGACCTTGTTTGGATTTGACTCCAAAATACCTAGAGTGACTGGATTTGTAAGATGCGATACGCTAACATCTAGATTTGCAGATAAATCTGCGATAATAGAAGATAAGGAATTTGAGAAATTTTCAGGACTGATGAAAAAGTTCATAGTAGATACGGTCATCCCAAGTCTTACACTTTATGAAGATGTTCTTGTGACTCGAGAAGAATCAAAAATTTACAAACAGATTGATAAAGTTCTTGGTCAAGCTGTATTTGAAACTTTAGAACCCTCGGAAGAAATCGAAGGATATGAAATAGTTGAAACAAAAAAAATAGTATCAAAACCTACTGGGAAGGCATCTTCAATTCCCGCTGAAGATAATTTGTTTGACAAATCAATAGATGATGAATACAAAGACATTACCAAGAATGAAAACAAAAGAACACGAGGCACAGTAACTGAAAAAGGAAAGAATAGGCAGACATTGGATGACGCAGATAATACTCTACCTAATTATCTATACAGTGGACAAAGCCCAGACATGGAAAACTACGAAAATATTACAGTTACAACTCAGGTAAGAAAGCCATTAATGAAGAAAACTTTTGCATTGAAAAAAGTTGGGTACAAGATCATTCCCTACGAAGATGAAACCGATTCAAGATATAGCTTCATAAACGAAAATGTAGTATTTGTAAACAAGGCAAATCCGACATACAAAGCTGAATCATTAAGAGGAGATGAGTTCCTTTTGCGACACATCATGAATATTGTGGCACAAGCTGTAGCAGAGACAAGGCATCCAGAAGGGAAGGAAGCGTTAGAATTACAAAATAGATTGGTTTCAGAAGCAATAAGGATTCACGATACATTTTTGACTAAATTGCCTTGAATTGTAATAACTAACATTGCTTAGGTTATCTTGAGAATAGACGAAACGACTAAATCTAACTACATTCACTACTAACCAATCATATGGCGTTTCAATTTATGCCAGGTGCTACCGCGGTAGGTATAACTTATCAAGACGGTATTGTTCTTGCTGCTGAAAAACGTATTTCCTATGGAAATTTTGTGGTAAATAAGAATACGAAGAAAATATTCACGATAACTGATCAAGTTGCCAGTGCATGCGCAGGTATGGTGGCTGACATGCAAGTTCTGACAAGACAAGTTGGAGCTCTTGCAAAAATTAGAAAATTGGAAACTAGAAGAGATATGGCTACAAATTCTGTTGCGAAGTTGATGTCAGTTATTATGTTCGAAAGAAGATACTTTCCTTTACTGACCCAGGTAATTGTTGGAGGAGTGCAAACTACACCTGAAATTTATACACTGGATCCTTTGGGCTCACTTCTTCCCGATAACTATGCAGCAGTAGGCACAGGAGCAGAAATGGCGTTGGGAATAATGGATGCTGAGTACAAGAAAAACATGTCGGAGGATACATCCAAGAAACTTGCTATTAAGGCAGTAAAGTCGTCAATACAAAGAGATTCTGCAAGCGGTGATGGTATTGATGTCTTGACGATAACTAAAAAGGGGATAGAAGAAGAATCACTTGGTCTATGATTTTGCACATATTCTCAAAATCATCAATTTTCTAAAATCGTCAGCTTAATCATGTCCTAATAGTTTTTTTCATTTCCCAATACTCATCCCCAATATGGTGTATGTTGTTTAATACAACCCCTTTTTCCATTTTTCTTCCATTCTCGTCATCCACGTTGGAAATGCATACCGCGAGTTCTTTTTTATGAGTTTGATCTTTTACAAGTACTATTTCTGATTCCTTGAATGCAGAAAAATCAGTTATGCCAGGCCTCATTATATTAGCACCATTGCAAACAAACTTGACCGCATTCATGTCAACCTGAACCGATGCAAAATGATTCAAAATTGCATGTTGAGTCAGATGAGGAATCACGAGATCGGGTGCCAATTGGATGGCAACTATATTATTTCCCACTAGGAGTCGCTTATTTTCATCTATGACGTAAGCCTGGAGACTCTTGATGGGAACTATTGAATTTGTTGGCCAAGATCGGCTAATCTGATCCGTGATGTCATGTATCTCTCGCTTTGACAGTGAATGGACTTTCAATTATTTTGGTGTCGTTTTTGAAATATTTATCAATATCCATAATTGAGGTTTTTAAATTTGATTAATTATTCATGAATATTCTCTCAAATTTGAGACTTAATCCTTATGATGTGGTAAATTGGGTATTTTTTTCAAACGTTCTACTCCACCAATTTCTTGGATAATTCTTTGAGTTTGTTTGGTAACAAGGTGAGTCCATTTAATATTTTTCACCATTCTCCTTCTAATTTCAGTTCCTGAAAGTTCACTTCGATTTAGCAATTTTGGTTCACTAACAGCGATATTTCTTTGGGCGAAGAGGAAACCTGTAAATGCATTATTAGTAAACACAATGTCGTATTTAGGAACCAACATATCGACTGAATGAGTCCAAGTTGAATGAATATTTGTATCAGGGACAGGAATTATGAGGGTTTTTTTGCAATCTATCCCATTATCTGCATTCAAGGAGTCCTTTATCATGCGTATTCTCTCACCGGCAGTAAATGGATTCTGTGACTCGTAACTTACCTGAGCGCTACCTACAACAATTGCTAATTCATCAACATTTTTGAAGGCAAATTTGATCGCTGCAATATGACCCATGTGGAATGGTTGAAACCTGCCTATGAATATGCCTCTCGACAAATTGGTATAGAATACAAGATGAATAATTTAAATTTTGAATAATATAACTCAATATTTATATTATGTTTGAAAACCAAAGAATTTGTGGCCTTTTTAGAGATACAAAACCTGTCGGCAAACATTACTGGTAAACAAATACTTAATGGCCTTTGTTTTGAGATGGACAGAGGTCAGGTTCATGCGATAATGGGCCCAAACGGTTCAGGGAAAAGCACTCTGGCTAATGTGATAATGGGTCATCCAAAATATACCGTTACATCAGGAAAAATCATCGTTGACGGTGAAAACATACTTAATTTGTCAACGGAGGAAAGAGCAAAGAGAGGCCTATTCTTGGGTTTTCAATACCCTACAGAGATTCCAGGAGTTGGTTATAGTCATTTTTTGAGGAACGCTTACAATATTTTAAACAAAAGTCTGAGTGGAAAACAGAAAGATAGAGAAGTATTTTTGACAGTAAAGGAGTTTCATGAGTATCTCAAAAAGAATCTAGATAACGTCGGTCTCCAGAAAACGTTTTTGAGTAGATATCTTAATGAGGGTTTTTCTGGAGGGGAGAAAAAAAGATCCGAGGTTATGCAGATGCTAGTACTCAAACCAATTATTGCCATTCTTGATGAACCAGATTCTGGCTTGGATATAGATGCAATAAAAGCGGTTGCAGAGGCTATAAACATCCTGATATCCACAGGAGCCGGAATATTGATTATCACACATTATGCAAGGATTCTTAGGTATTTGTCAAGACTTGACACGGTGCATGTTATGGCAAAAGGACAAATTATCAAATCTGGAGGTAAAGAATTATCCGAAGAATTAGAGGTCAAAGGATATGGGTGGATAGGATTGTCAGATGAAAGTAGTAGCCCGTAATGTGATTAGTTACTGATTAGGTTTGTCTGTTGTTTGAGATTTGATTTTCATTACGTATGGTCTTGAAAGTATCGGTGCCAAAATTGTTGTTGCCCACCCAATTGTTACCGTAATTGAGAAGATAGTTGAATCAATAATACCAGAAGTAAAGCCTATTGAGGCTATAACTAATTCCACCATCCCTCTTCCATTCATGAGAAATGCTATGGCTAAACTCTCGTCCTTTGAGAATTTAATTAACCTTGAACCAATATAACCTCCCCCTACTTTAGTAACGACTGCTACTATTGCAAGAACTATAAACAATGGAAGGTTGTTTGCGATTGAATCCATGTTGATATTTATTCCTATTACAGCAAAAAATATGGGAGCAAAAAATCCAAATGATATTGCAGAAATTATTCCATAGACTCGTTCAAAGTTTTCTCTCCTGATTATTTCTTTGTAAACTATTAACCCCGAAAAGAAAGTTCCTATAATGAAATGCAAACCTATTACTACCTGTGCTACAACAGAAACGAGAATGGTAGAAATCAGTAATATACCAAACGCAGCTTCCTTTGTATGCAGTTTTTCAAAAAAGTAGGCACCTCTACGTTGAAACCAAGCATTTGCTTTTCTAAAAAGTATATCAATAACAAATATTCCACCTATGAACAACAAGATCTTAATTACAGAATTTATCATCGACTCCGTGATATTCACCGGTGCCCCATTGGCGCCGTGAAGTTGTAACACAATTGACAAGACCACAAGGGAGAAAATGTCGTTAATTACAGCTGCAGTAATTACAGTATTGCATACCTTGGTTTCCAATATTCCGAATTGCATTAGAACAATTGTGGAGACTGGAACAGCGGTTATAGACAATAATAATCCAACGAACATTGATTGAAGCATTCCGAGTCCAAAAAGAGCGGCTATTCCAAGACCTCCTAAGAAAGGCAATGAAAATGCTATTGCTGACAAGATCCCCCCACGCAATCCAGCCTTTCTTATTTCTCTGGGGTCCATCTGTAATCCTGCTAGTAACATAAGGAAGAATACTCCTAAGTCCGAAATTACATTTAGACTCTGATCAGGAGTTATCAATTTTAAAACATAAGGGCCAATAATTATTCCTGCAGCCAATTCACCTACCAACGGAGGCAATCGGAGTCTTTGAGAGAACTCGCCCAGTAAGCGTGTTGCCACCAAAATAATAACTACGCTGATGAACAGCTGCTCAGTTGCCATAATTTATCAAACTTATTCTAACTAGATTTATCCTTTTGGAAAATTACGACCTGATTCATATTAAATGGTTTGCGATACTTTTTAGGTAATATTATTATATTTGATTTTTAATTATTCTGCTCTATACCACCCATATTGTATCATCATCATGGAAAAGAAATTGGATAACTATATCAAGTTTCTTGATAGAAGAACATATTCTGTAATTAATACCGACTTGTGAAAGTCAGGTATATCTTGCTAAAAATATGGTTCTGCCCAAAGTAACAAATTAGATACACCGGTTTAGGACTCGAGATATAATATTTCGGATATACTATCATTTTCAAAAAAAGTAATAGTTCCTAACACATCAACTTTCCCGCCATACCGCCTTAACTTTAGCCAAGATCACAAAACCTACAAGATATGATAGCTGTACCAAAAGTCCTAATTCAATAGACCATTCTTTCGGTGTAGGTAATCCCATCGTAGTTTGAATCATTAAGGATGCATGTGTAGTTGGTACAAAATAGGAAGCAAATTGCAGCTCTATAGGTAGCCTTTCAATACTGTAAAAAACAGGCGGCAGGATAGATAGAATCACGTTAACAAATGATATGATTTGTGAAACATTTCGCATATGTAGCATATGCGAAGATAGAAAGAATCCCATAGAAGACATAGAGCCCCATACTAGTAACGTTGTGATAATCAGTAGGGGAAGGAACATTGAAGAAGAAAGAAATAGAGTGGCCAATGACAATAAGACGATTAATGCAGGTAATCCGAAAAGAATTTGTGAAATTGCAAGACCAACCATATAAGTAATCGGAGATACTGGTGACGCTACAAAGAGATCCTGAATTTTGTATTCATTTTTGTAAAAGGAGATATCTTGACCGAGTGATAGGCCATATCCAACTAATGCCATTACCAAACTTCCCGTGATAGAGAGTGGTAAGTACTTGCCGTCACTAATGATAAATAGAACAAATAAAAGAGAAAAAGGACTTATCGCAGAGAAAACTAAGGAGAGGGGATTTCTTCTTAACCATAAAATCCCAGTTAGATAAGCAATGAGAAATGTTTGCATCAATGCTGTCCTAGTCTTAGCAATAAACATGGCATGCACACCGCGTATTCCAGATATATAGGATTATGTCTATCCATGATAATAGAAAATGCCCAATAAACAATCCTCGTGTAAAAAGGGATCTCGAAATACAAGACTCTCGACTAGAACCAGAAAACAAATTGATTCTTTGCCAGTACATGCTCAACACATTTTCAAGAAGACCCATGATAGTGCAATAGAATAATATCAAGATCCAGAAAAAAGAAGAGGCGGTAGGAAGCAAAGCGCCGAAGTAGCCGCCCTTAAAGTAGCCTGGGCGGCGGTTAAAAAGAAATACAAGAAGCAGGGCGATAGATGAATGGTGGAGGAAAGCATAATAGTTATTCTCTCAGAGAGGCCTAATGAATTGACATAGTCGTTCTAACCCATTGTTACGCCCAAATTTTAAAGAATAATCCTTCATCATGTCTATCTATCATAGTATTTCATGAAGATTAACTTGTTGAAATGCTCAGAATGCGGATGTACTCTTGAGGATTGTAAAGGAAGCATGTCGCCACTTGAATGTGTTAATTGTCGATTGAAGGAATGCTGTTGTTGGCTTGTTGTAAGATACAATAATTGATTATTATTTTTATTATTTTTATTAAGTTGATGAAAAATGTAACCATAAGCTGTCGTTTGAAATTGCCAATGCGCGTATTATGGTAACAAATTCTTATGAATTATCGGTTAGAATGGAACTGTTCAAAGCTATGTGAGTAAATTTCAATAATGTTTCCAAATGGATCAGAACAGAAAACCAATTTGTGATGGTTTTTTGGGTCTAGTTCCCAGATATTGCTAAGCTGTCTTCCTCCGGTCTTAGTAACCTTTTCCAACAAAGCCTCAATGTTTCTTTCAGTGACGGCAATGTGTATAACTCCGCCGTGCCAGTATTCGACTTGTTTCTTATGTGCGAGCTGTTCAGGTTGTATGAACTGGAATAGCTCAATTCCTATATTGTTTGCGGAAGTCATCCATACAATTCTTAATCTCTTAAATCGGGACCCAAAAATATTCTGAAGTGCTTTACCTACGTAGATATCATCGTACCTAAGTTCTGCGGGACCCCTTACAATTGTAAATCCCATAACTTCCTGATACCAATTGATGCCTGTATCCAAATCAGGAACACTAATAGCAATGTGATTAATAGATGTAGGAGATTGATTTGACTCCATATTTATCAACGAAATTTCTACCCATCTTCGGCTAAAAAGATTACTCCTCCAAATAGTTTTTATTAATGTCAATGAAATGAGATCAAGCTTTTTTATAACTAGATATGTCACCTTTAGGTTCTAGTGATCATGACATTATTTTGTAGGAGTAAGATGAATAGAATAAATTCTATGTTTTCTCTTCTTATTGAAACTATCATCGTACATTTATTATTTGGTAACGTCCATAGTTACCTTGATTTGAAGTTAGATATTAGAGTATACCTCGTCCTGTTTGGAGTTGTTTTGGCATTATCTAACAATAATATTTCATATGCTCACAATTTTTATCAGAATGATAGTTCGGTACTGTATACATTGTTAAAGCAATTTGAAGTTGAAAAAAATCTAGCTTTAGAAAATCAATACGTAAACAATTCATCCTATTCAATTCATTCAGAAAAGGCAGACGAATTATTTGATAAACTTGCCTCCATCAGAAAGGACATAACCGAGAATTCAATTATTCCTAATCATTATGATATCCTTTCGGACCTTAATTTGACTACCAAGGCGCTTATTTCTGCCAATTTAGCTGACGAGTCTCTTCGAGAATATGGACTATCAACTGGACTTGACCCTAAGATGGCATCTGGTTTGCTAAACATGGGCATAGATATGAATATGAAGATGAACGAAACGTCAACTACGAACATGACTGGTATTGCAAACATACATAGTATGAAAAAGATGACATCGATGTCTACTAATCAATCCACAAGTAATGAAGGAAATCGAGAAAACAAAGTTGTCAAAAATTTGGCCAATTATGAGACATCCATAGCGCTGGCTAAATCGCTGAAAATAATGTTTACTAATTATTTACAAGATGCCAAATTGGAGAATTCTAAGGGATGGATGCCTATCCCAACGGGGATGAAGATTATTGCAATTAGGGACTTGGGGCAGGGGATAGACAACCTTGTTTTGGCGCTGAATAAAAATACATCATTAGAAGAAGTTTACAGCATTGTCCATGGGCAAATCCACCCCAATCTATTTTTAGCTTTTAGCCTGAAGATAAAGTCAGATTAAGTAGAAACTGTACTTGTTGCTAATTCTATACCAGAGATCCTGAGATCATAGTTTTTAACAGATACTTACTTATAGAAAATAAATGGATAATCGTAGGTTCCTAGAGAGAATTTATGATCTGCAAACGGTGTGCAGAATAATTTCTCAGATAAAGTCACAATTGATAGAAGAGTTACCACATTACGGTCATGATGCACTTTTTTTTCAAAATCATGAAATAAGTACTGGTTTACTGAACAACAAGACAGAAGTAAAAATTCATTTACTAACAGGAGAACTCCTTTATTTTCATAATGAGATTGGACACTTTGTTGACTTGACTTGTGATGGATTTTATGAGAGATTGGAATCAATTGTTACTAGATATGGACTCAAGATGCCAAAAGTGCCGTCGATGACTTTGCAACAGGAGTGTTTGTTTGAATATATGAGATTCGCAAAAAGAGTCAACAAGAGTCTCGAATTGTTCAGAATGAAGCTGAAGGATCATTTCACTCAAGTCCACCTGTGGCCCCATGGTTTTGATTTCTCAGTTGAATCTTTTATCAATAAAGACAACAGCCAAATTGGAGTTGGTGTCTCACCAGGAGATGACATTTATGAAGCACCCTATCTATACGTAAGCCCTCATCCTTTTAGTGAAAATATTATTCATAAACCACTACCGATTGGGAAGTGGCATACGCAAGGTTGGAAGGGCATAAAAGTGGAATGGAACGAGGTTGATATCAAGAAAGAACAAGACATCTCATCTGATATTTACTCTCTATACCTAGTTGCAATGCACAATTTTTAGGAAATTGCGAGGTTTCTTGTAATAATCTCTCAATTTCTATAGATATACTTGTGTCGGTAACTATTATCCTGATAATGATGGTGACTTGATCTATTTTTTCTGCGTTCCCTAATATAGTATCCAAAATTTGAAACCAATTAATTGAAAGTATAGTGAATTTGGGTTATGATGTTGCCATCATGCTGGATTATTTTTAACCTAATGTGTAATAGATGGTGAAGCTATGACTCGTCATGTTGTATTATAAAATCAGCAAATTTTCCCTCATATTGCAAATAGTCTATTTTTAGATCGTCTACTCGAGCATTCTCCGGACCTTTTTTACTCCACTCTATTACCTGCTCAACACCACCTTTATTTCCTTCGAGCAAGGCTTCTACACTCCCATTAGTTAAATTTCGCACCCAGCCAAATACAGAATTTTTCCTTGCAATTTCTTGCATGTTGAGTCGAAAATAGACGCCCTGAACCTTACCATTAACCAACAATCGAACTGAAGTCTTCTCGCTGTCATCATGAGATAAATTTTTAGAATCTCTGAAATTCACATTCTACTTCTACATAATGCTATTTTATATATATTCAAACAAAAGTTTTGTCAACAGATTCAAATCTTCTAATAAATTAGGTGGGTAGTTATCCTAATCCGAATTATCCAAACCTTATATACTCATATGAACGCATAATTTCATTATAAAATGAGAACTAAATTTGGCTTTACCCAAGGATTAAATATTGCCAGACTAGGTTTGGATGAAATCCAAATAATGACGGCGTGTCAAATTGCTGACAGGCTTGATTTTGATTCGATATGGTCCATGGATCATTCAAATGTACCGCAGTGGAAGAATGCGGTTGTAAATGATGCATGGTTATTGTTAGCGGCCATTGGAGCAGTAACAAGGAATGTTGAGTTGGGAACATGTGTGACAGATGCGATTAGAAGGCATCCTTCGACTATCGCACTTTCTTCGATCACGTTAGATAGGCTCACTAACGGACGAGCAATATTGGGTATCGGTGCGGGAGAAGCACAAAATGTGGTTGACTTTGGAATAGAATTCAAAAAGCCTGTAACTAAATTCAAAGAGCAATTAGAAGTCATTGAAGCTCTCTTTGATTCTGATCCAGATAATAGAGTAAATTATGATGGGGAATACTACAAACTGATTAATGCATGTTTACAAGCAAAGAGTATCAGAAAACCTAGACCACCCGTTTATATCGCGGCAGGAGCGCCAAAAACACTGGAGATGTGCGCTATCTATGGAGATGGCTGGATACCAATTGGCTATACTCCCGCATTGTTCAAACACCATGCAGAAGTCATAAAGGATCATGCAAAGAAAAATAGTAGAGATATAAGCAATTTTCAATTCGCTAATGATGTAGATGTATACTTTACCGAGGATGGGGAGGAAGCGTGGAATAAAATGAAAAACGCAGTCAAGGTTAGTTTATACAAACCTGAATTATTGAAGGTGCACAATATTCAACAAGATTCAGAGTTTGATTTCCGGAGGTACTTTACAGAATATGCAATGAATAAGCCCGAATTGATGGAGCAGATGAAACGGGCCGCGATGCAAATACCAGATGATGTGGCGAGGAGTGCGATAGGAGTGGGTAAGCCGGATGATGTAATCGAAATGTTGGAAAGGTTTATTGAAGCAGGAACGAATCATTTTATCATTAGATTTTGGGGAGATGGTTATTTCAAAAACATTGAGCTCTTTGGTAAAAAGGTAATTCCCTATTTCAGAGAACAAGAAAAAAAGTGATTCATGATAGCAGATCGCTATACTTCAATTGAAGGATGTAGATTTAACCAGATATTAAGTTCTTGACTTACCAAAAAAGGTGTCAAGTTTCAGTGATGTTTTACTGGCTTTACCTCTAGAGTAAACAAGTGGATTTGCATCAAAACCAATCGAACGTAGATCTCGTGCAAATCCATCGGCAAATCCGTGAAAAGTGTATACCTTTTCAGGATTGCATTTTTTTACTACTGCTATCAAATCGTTGTAATCGCAATGGTCGCTCAGAGGTAAA
>JAICQW010000071.1 GCA_025937665.1 Nitrososphaeraceae archaeon
GGGATTTTACTATGATACTATTCGTAAGGATTTGACAAAAGACGAAAGCATTCGTCCAAATGCATTGGTCATGTTGCTTACCGAAGTAGTAAAAGATCAAGACAAGGCAAGGTCAGTGCTTGATAGATTGGAAAAGGACGATATGACCACCCCGTGGGGCATGCGTTCATTGAGTAGTTTGGATTCCAAATATCACCCATCACTCTATCATGACGGAGCTGTTTGGCCACTTGTCACAGGCTGGGCAGCAATAAGTGAGATTAAAAACCAAAGAACTCAACAGGCTCTTGAGTATCTCTCGGTAATGGCTGATAGAATTATTTCGGAAAATGGCATGTATGCAGAAACATACCGTGGAGATAGACCAGAGCCGTTTAATTCTTGCATCCTCCAGGCATGGTCAGTTGGAATGTACGTTTATGCATTACGTGAATTGATGTTGGGTATTAAACCAAATATGATTAAGAACAATATCTGTTTGGAACCTAATCTCCCTGACTCTATAAGATCAGATCTTGGCAACCTTAATTTTGATCATTTTATTAGCACCAACGAGGGCATGAATAAGATCAGCATTTCGGTTAGACCTGACAGAGACAGAATAACCATCACACCGGAAAGAAATGATGTGAAATTACCTGAATTCTCTAGTTCCACCTATTCTATAGACATCCATAGAAACAAATAATCTTACTAATCTTACCAAACGAAACCAATTATATCTTAAAATTAGACGAATTGAATTCTTTGATGAGTATATAGTTGATCCAAATCGATGAAGAGAGGATACGCTCCACAATTAATGAAAGAAAACCGCGCTCAGTAGCGTTAGATGGTCCGGATGGGCTTTCGAAGAAAATACAGAACTGTGCTCAAAAGTTAACAGAAGAATATCAAATCCCTGTATACGTAATTGGGGATACATCTTGGGGTTCATGTGATCTGAATCTACATGCTGCGGAAACTTTGGGAGTTGATATTTTGTTCAATATTGGACACACAATAGCCATGGAAAAGTTTGGAGATAAGGTTGTAATGATTGATGCTTTTGATGACGTGGATTTTAGTGAAATCGCAAGTAGATGTGCTATTGAGTTGAAGAAGAAGAACTTCAACAAAATTTCACTTGTGACTAATAGTCAATATCTCCCATCTGTTCAAAAGGTAAAAGCGATATTTGTGAGTCATGGATACGAAGTAGTTATCGGAAGGGGTAAGGGCCATCTTAATGATGCCCAGGTATTTGGTTGTGAGTTTTATCCTGCCTACGACTCTAAAAATGATGTTGATGCGTATATTTTCTTGGGACAGAGTATTTTCCATTCTGCCAGTATTGCCATTGTTACTCAGAAACCTACCTTTATGATGGATCCTTACTTTAGCGAATATTCAGAAATTAATGATATTGCACAGAAACTTGAAAAAAAAGCAATATTGTCAGTGCTTAAGGCCCAAGACGCTAAGACAATTGGGATAATTATTGGGTTAAAGGAAGGGCAATTTTCCAAAATTAAAGCACTTGAAATAAAGAAGATGTTAGAAGACCAAGGCAAAAGAATCATGCTGATAGCTATGACTGAAATTACAGATGAACGGCTTTTATCCTACCAAGATGTAGATGCTTTTGTTCAGGTTGCTTGTCCTCGAATTGGAACGGATAATCATTTCCATAAGCCAGTACTATCGGTTCCTCAGGCAATTTCGCTGATTAAGATTTTAAAAGGTGAACCGCAGGAAGGATTTCTTCAGATTAAGCACTGGCTGTAGATATTCATCTATTATTAACACTCAAATGCGGTAGTAGCCTACCGGTACCACTAAAGAAGTAAAGCCCAATCTCAAGCTCTGCAAGATCAATCACGTAGACGTGCTAGCATGGATACGCTGCCTTAGGATTGCACCCTCCCGGACCTCATCCATTTCGACAATTCACAATCAAGCACATGCCTTCGCACATATTGTTGCTCATACCCATCCGACACGGCGTGGTTTCATATCAGCCTAGCAAGCAGGAACTTCACTTCTAAAGATTTACCCAGTAGTTACTGATCCCAGCATAAAGCCGATTTCCGGTATGGGGTACGGCTAACACCCCAATCCTACCTACTACCGCGAAAAATGTTATACAATTTAGATATATTTGTGTATCCTGCAAACAATAACAAAATCAAGCTGGACCTTTACTACGAGTTCTTGTATTAACTACGCAATTTCCTTTTTTTGCATTAACTATACTCAGGGAAATTGATTGGTGCCTATCCGGTGAGGGAAGCACCAATCAATTGACTATCCTAAAAATGAATTCAAGATAGACAATACGATTAGCTACAAGAATTTTATTTAAAAATTTTAATACAAATAACTAATCATGTTCTTGATTTCTCAATACTAGTCTAACTACTTTGAGTTAACACGTTTTAGAAATGTGATTACAATTATTAAACTCTGATGTGTATCAAAGTTCATTTACTAACAAATCCAGCGTGCGACAAACTGAGCATATTTTATTGGATGAATCTCTATTACAGATAGTACACCGTCTATGTTCCTGTTGAACTCTAATATTCAAGTTTGAAGTACTAGGAGGGGTAGCGGATTTTACGTTCTTTGCAATCTTCAAGATTGAGCTATATGCATTATATTTTATGCCCGGATGTATTTTCTCAAGATTATTTAAGTGATCTCTAAACGCACTTCGTATGCTTTCATCTTTATATGGGCATTCTTCCGATTGAAATGGAATATTAGTATGAATGGCGTACAATACAATCTCTCTTTCGTATATTTCCATTAATGGTTTGATTTTCCTTAGATTGGTCACTCCATATTCAACTGGTTCTGGATACGTCCAACCGATTCTTTCCACATCCCCCGCGAACAAGTTAATGAGAAATGTCTGGATGTAATCATCCAGATTATGGCCAGTAGCAATTACATTTGCTCCACAAGATTCTGCAAGGAGATCTAGAGCCCTTCTCCGAAAAGTTCCGCACATGGAGCACGATGAAATTTTTTCTGAAGGACGAACCTCCATTGCTTTGTCCATTGATAACCCGAAAAGCTCACTAAAACTCATTATCTTATTTTCAATACCTATGGTGGCGCAGAAATTCCTTACAATGTCTAATGATTCGTCACGATAGCCCTTAATTCCCTCGTCAACCGTTACTGCCACTAGCTCAGGGTTCTGACTAGAAAGCGTGTTTTTTAGCACATTTAGGAGAACAAGGCTATCTTTGCCTCCTGAGACTGCAACTGCCACGGTATCTCCGTGTTTTACCATAGAATATTTTGATATTGTCCTCTTTGCCTTATACTCAACCGACTTGATAAAGCATTTTCTACACAAAAATTCTCCAGAATACTGCCTTAAATAAATGGAAGGATTTTTCTTGCACTTGCTACATTCTTTGGACATCAGATTAATTGTTGTTTGCAGACATAGAACATTAATACCTTCTATTGTTGTTAGATTTTGGCAAATTATCTTTGTCTCTGGAGGCAATTTCTAAAAGCATTTAAGTATATAACAACAAACTACTTTCTGAGTTGACGACTAGTCATGACGTTATTGATGAAATTAATCTTAAAATCATAAATATATTGAATAAAGACTCCTCTCTGCCCTTTGTTGAAATTGCAAAACAAATCGGAATATCTGACGCTACTGTACATATTCGAGTGAGGCGGCTAATTGCTGCTGGTATTATTAAGAAATTTACCATAGCATTAGACAATAATAAACTTGGTTATGATCACCTAGCATTCATGGGGATCAACATAGAACCCGGAACAGCCGATGAAGTAACAAATAGTCTTTCATCCATTGAAGAAGTCTTGGAAATTCATGAAATGCACGGAAGATTTGACCTTCTATTGAAAATAAGGGCAAAAAACTTGGAGGAAATGCGTGATATAGTAGTAAACAAGATAAGAAAACTTCCAAGAATTATTGAGACGGAATTAATGACCGCTCTAAAGACTAGGAAAGAAGATCACATGGTACCAGTAATGGATCCTGCTATGTAAACACAACAAACCTATTTAGATATCTACATTCTTTGCTTATCTTTCTTTGATGAAGTCCACCAATCAAGATAGTCGTCATGATATTTTTTCCTATCATCACCATCATCTCTAAAGGTCTTATCTCTTAACTCATCCATTTTTTCCCTGGATGCAAAAAGACCACAGCTTTTGCATATGAAATTTTTGGTAGCAGTATCCAACTTTAATTCCCCACCACACTCAGGGCAAAAATTAGACAATTTATTTATTATTAATCAGACTTCATAAAAAGTGTTACGTGGATTTCAGGACAATTTGGCAATTTGGCAAAAAATTTGGTTATCAATATGACGAGATATAATCTGCCAATTCCTTTATCATAGGTCCCATACGATAAGTAGTTGGAATAATATCTACTACAACGCGAAACCTTGCAAGCATCATTGAAGTAGAAGGCCCCACGGAAACTACAAGTACATTGCTGTTCAACTTATCTCTTAATGAGTTAATCTTGTTATTTCTTTTTGCGAATTCAAAGAATTCTTTGACTGCAGGTGGACTTGTGAACGTGATAGAATCTACCGTACCTTTCATTATGTCCTCAATGAGCATTTTGATTTTTTCTTCGTTAGGTGCCACGTAATCATATCCCATTTCCTCTAACATTGAAGCATTTGATTGTTCAAGATGAGCAGAATAGGAATATGAAGAAAAATCAAAGACATTTGCTCCTAATGAGGCAAGCCTTTTCTTGAATGAACTTGATGAATCTCCATGCCATAGTATTCCAATGTTCTTGTTTTTAAAATCATAGCGTTTCAATAGATTGAATATACCATCTATCGTATTGATGTTGGGAACAAAATTGGTTTTAATTCCAAATTTTCTTAATTCCATCTTGGGTTTGTTACTTCTTGCTATAACTATCGTATCTTGCAATTTTTCGATCACTGTATTCAGCTTGTGTAATTTTTGAAGATTGTGAAACAAGTTGAATACACCAACACCCGTCATGAAAATAAAAAAATGCATACTATCATTGCTAATGGTTTCTATAAAGTGATTACATTCGGAATCTAGCTGACTGTTATTTTTAATTCCTATAGTTGGAGCAATATATGGGATGCCTCCGAATTTTCGAACAATATCTGCAAGTTCAGAAGCTCTTCGGCTGGATGTAACAGCTACTGTAATCCCGTGTAAAGACATGAAACAATCATGCAAACTTTGAATTATTAAAACTTGAGCTTGTACTTGAAAGGTTCAGTTCAATAATAAATCTACTAAATATATTCATAAAATTTGATTATCGGCAAATCAACGGAAGCTTGAATTGCATTACGTAGACGGTGCATGGACTTTTCTCGTCATATCCTTTTTTGGATCTGGTCGCCCGTCAAATGCCATGCACCTTTTGAACTAATTAATCAAATTGAATTAAACTTTTTTGATTTGCAGATATCCACCATCTATTATTCCTTCACTAGAATTTTCAATTTCTGGGATAACTGCCTCTTTGCAAAGTTCTAGTAATGGTATATTCGCTATTGCACAACCGGATGCAGTTGTAATATCTGTCTTTAAAGTGCATATTATTCCCGATGGTGATGCACCGTTGGATTTGAGCGCAAAGATCGAGTAAGCTCCCACACTGCTCCCTACGGCGTAAGGAAAAATCAATATACTGTCCTTCAGAAATTTTCCACACAATTCGTGATTCTTGTCAGTTATCCTACCAGTCCTATGATCCAGTGAAGATAAGAAATTGATAGGTTGCGTGGTTGATAGAACCATTCCTTTTGCCGTCCCTCCTACAATTATTTTACCTTTTAGTGAATATTCCAATTATGTCACTTTGCATATTCCATTACTATGGATTTTAGATCCTTTAAGGATACTGAAACGCCGTTAGATTTGTTAAGATAATGTGCCGCTTTTACACTATTTGTGATTACCCCATCATATTCCTCACGGGATAACAGAGGTGATAAACAAGTACATGCATCACAAATTATGTTTGCACCTGAATTTTCAAGTATCTTGGCCATACCAGATTTGCACGATTTTTCATAGACTGATCGGGCACAAAAGATCATACATTTTTTGGAAAATTTCTTACCCGCAATCATCTTGGACAATAGCTCGAGTTCGTACAAACCTAGTTGAGGACTCCCTAAGGCAATTACATCTCCAGAATCTGTAGTATTGAGTTCATCGATTACTGATTTTTCTTCTTCTTTTCCAAATGTTATAGTTTCTTCATGTGTATCCCTACTGGAGAACATTCCACAGGCACCTGATGTGCCCAAAGCAGCGGATAAAGATTTAGTTTTATACATATCTATGTTACTAATGTCAGAACCAAAAGAAACGCAACTTTCTTTTACAGATTTACCAGAAAAATACCCCAATACTCCATAATCCAATTCCGTTTTTAGCTCCTTGTCGATCTTAATTCTTATTTTAGGATCTCTTGTACTATCTATTCTGAGATCAGAATAGGGTGCCTTACCAGTTATCGCACTAGCCAGTGCGCTGAGGGAACTTTCTTTGTTTGTTCGCAGACCAAATACTGAATTTGCCATTACGGCCGCATTACTTTCTGCAAAACTGACACTATGTCCACTTTCTGGTAATTGAAATAGTTCATACGGTATACATGAGAACGAAGGTATAGAGCCCATCTTCTCATATGCTTTGGCTATTTTGCCTTGCTGTTTATGGAAGTTACTAGATAAATTATTCTGTTGATGACTGTCATATCCCATTGGATTTATTGTAGTAGGAACTACAAATTGCGCTTCTTCACTATACCTTGTCAAAAACTCTACTCCAGCGTCACCAATTGTGTTGTAGTTAACACCTGAAAGATGGACCCATTCTACTGGAATTAGTTTTTCTGCATTGGTCGCTTTGCCTATTGATAGCAATATCTTATATGCCGTTGAGATAGAGCTGCCATTCTTTCCATTCAGGGAGTCCTCTTCTTCTCTAGTTAAATCCACAAAGATAATGAAATTGCTGACCTATAATAATTATGACTGCATATGAAATTGATCATTTTTTGCAGGTATTGAATAGAATAAATAGAGACTGTTAGTACAATACTTGCATGGAATGTGCAGTATATGATACCTATGTAACAAAAAAAGATGGAAAGATTATGCACTTTGACGTTATCGTGGAATCTTCAACTCCACATGAAAAGGCAATAGAATACGGAAAGGAGTATCTCAAAGATGCTGGTCAAGATGGTCAGTCGATGACTCAGGAGGAATGTCAATTCTGTCACGTCCAAGAAGCTCCAAAGATAGTTGAAGACAGCATACAAAAATCCGGGTACTTTATACAAAAGATGGAAGGATGTCCCTAATAAATTAGGATTAGATCCATTCCTAAAAATTAAAACTCCCACTAATTTTTATTTTTTCTGTTACTGTTATAATAGACTCACTTGATATTTCCTGACAATGTATTTGTTGCCAGATATTATTTTCAATGAGAAAGTCGCTTTATTTACTCTGTATGTCAGACTGTTAGTTTTTCTCATAGAGAAAACAAGAGACATCATGATTTGTTTCCTTTCTTTCTAATTCTGGTTCCTTTTTACAAATTTCCATACTATAAGGACATCTATTGAAAAATTTACAACCACTTTCTGCAGGAATCGAATCAAAATTCTTGATTCTAATGACTTTCTGCTTGTCTATATTTTCAAACTTTGGTTCAGATATGGCGTCTAATAATGCCTGGGTATAGGGGTGTAAAGGATTGGATAATACTGTATCTATCGGACCGCTTTCAACTATCTTGCCTGCATACATGACAGAGATCTCATCTCCAATGTATCTTGATGTTGCCAAATCATGGGTGATGTAGAATATCGTTATGTTACGACTAACACTTAATTGCTTTACTATTTGGAGTATTTGAGCCCTAATTGAAACATCAAGCATAGAAACAGGTTCATCAGCTATGATTAATCTAGGTTCAATGACAAGCGATCTAGCAATTGCAACTCTTTGTCTTTCACCCCCAGATAGCATATGAGGATACTTCTCAGCAAATTCTACTGATGGTTTAAGATTTACATCATCTAATACAGCATGTATTTTATTAGTACGTTCTTCGTTTGAGTAATTTTTATAAAATATATCAATCGGTTCCTTTATGATATCAAAGACTTTCATCAATGGATTCAGAGAACTATACGGATCTTGGTGAATCATCTGAGCCTGTTTGCGATAATTCCAAAGATCTTTACCGTTCTTATTGGTGATATTACTCCCGTTAAATATAATTGAACCTGAATCCGGATCAATTGCTCGTAGAATTATTCTGGCCAATGTAGATTTCCCAGAACCTGATTCACCCACCAAAACAGAAACACGCCCTTCTGGAATATTTAGGCTGACACCGTCTAATGCCTTTTTGTAATACTTTTTTCTTGAACTCACGAATGAGAGAATACTCTTATTAACTGGGAAATATTTTTTAACGTCTTGTACTTCTAAAATATTCTTCAAGAATTAGTGGTAATGAAAACAAAATGTAATTTAAACGATTTGTAGATACAAGTTCAAATCTATTCCGACTTTAGTTGATAATTTGGAGAAATTTGGACAAAGTTACCATGACCAATA
>JAICQW010000270.1 GCA_025937665.1 Nitrososphaeraceae archaeon
ATCATCATTACCGGTATCTCCATCCTTATATTCTGAATTCATATTTTTATTGCCTGTTTTGTTTTTATCTCTGATCCTTCTAACAATGAAAACGCCAATTATTCCTGCTATGGCTAATATTACTACAATTAGTAATAAATCGTAATTTCCAAAAAATCCCTGTCCTTTGTTACTTGTAATGACAGGAGAAATAAATTCTACAGTTCCATTGCTAATAACAGTATAACTATTTCTCAGATCATCACTATATGTTACTTTTAATGATACAGGGTAAATTCCAGAAGCTGTGTTATTGTTTATTGCCAAGGGAATGCTAAATGGGAGAGGAGAATTCTCCTCCAAGTCGCCAAGATATTGAGGAAAGGAAGAGGCAGGTACGAGAAATGTATCTTTTCCTGTTGTTTGTGTAGACGAAGGTAATTGTCCTTCACTTTTATTAGCTGGACTAGATGATGAACTCGATATCTCAATAGTGGTAAATAAGGCTAGTGTGTTGCCTTTATTCAAGATATTCCCAACGACGTTCGGATTGCCACCTATGTAATTAATAGCAAGATCATTAATATTTATAGTGATATCACCTATTACATTTGCGCCTAAACTAAAAGAATCAGATTTTGCTTGATTGTTATCCAGATATTGAATAGATACCTTGAAGGATACCGGGCTATTAATCAAAGATTTTGAAGCAAAGACTCTCGTCTGAAATTGCTGTGTAGTTAGCGGGTCTATTTTGTTCAAATTCCATTTTGAATCTCCAAGAATCTTTATCGAGCTGGACTCTGAATCAAGTGAGACTACAGCATCTATGATTGGATTATCATTGGTATTGGTGATATTAAACTTTAATTCATCCACTCTGCCTGCTATCAAGGAAACTGTGTTCTTATTTGAGGATGTATCAAAACTATTGTCAATATTAGATGTACTATTACTTTCTATATCGTTTGGCATAAACGAATTATCGTCAGAAGTGAGTTCACTAACTTGAGTTATTTGATATGATAGATTTTGTCTGTTATCCACTTGCTTGTCATTACTGACCAAATCATATTGCTCATTATTTTGGTTAAAGTTCTCAGATAAAGCAGGCATGTTATTATTGGCCTTAGAAGTAGTAACCAAAGAGGAAAGAGTCAATCCAGATTGCGGAGAAGACGGCAGAATATTAACTCCTATTGATTTGTCTAATGTTTTTTTATAACCATATGCATTATTGTATGATACCCTAAGATCTATATTTTCAAGTATGCTGCCAACAGAATTGCTGGCAAATATTACAGGATTAATCTGAACACTCTCGCCGGCAGGAATTGTCCCAACACTAAATGTTGTGGTTCCTGCACTAATCAGTGGAACTACAGTAGATTGCTGTAACGTAGTTGAGGTGGAATTACCATTATTACTAGTTGTAGGAATCAAATTGTCATTGTCGATTTGATTCTGCTGATTTCTGGATGAAACTTCAATAATAACACCAGTAGCGGCAGCAGAGCCCTCATTCTTGACAAGAGTTTGTACTAAATTAGGCTCCCCTGGAACCAAACTTACCACATTTGGAATCATCGAATTTTTATCTGGGACCGTCTGATTGACAGAATTTGAGGATTCGGAGAATGAAAAAGATACTGTGTCCAAGATAACCTTGCCACTAATCACAAAGGGGACTTTTATCGTGCGGTCTCTCATATTATCTTCATCCTTCTCTGCAATATTAAAATAATCAATATTCAGTGAGGCTGTATATTCCTTACCCACTTGAGTATCCTTTGAGATATTTACTGGAAAATATAAGGTAAATGTTTGGCCCGCCTCTACAAGACCATTATAGCTCGCTAATGAAGTATCATTATCGATATTCTTTGGAGTTACGTTTGATGAAAACCCAGCTGGGAAATCGAGCGATGCTCTAATACTCGTGACATCGGAAAAGCCTCGATTAATAAGTACGATGGCAAGCATAGAATCTCCTTCTCCTGGTCCAACCTCTTGTTTTATTACAGGAGGTATATCTTGTGTCGCTGAAGAATCCGAAGAAGTTCCGGCGATTACTGATCCCTTGGCAGTTTGATCCGTGAAAAAGGAATCTATAAATGCAAATTTAGTAGGACCCTCATTTTCATCGTCATTATCATCTTCATCGCTACTTGGTGAACTAACAGTAGGAGGAGTTACTGTATTTGTAATAATAATAGGTGGTTGTGGTTCTTGTTTTGGAGGTTCTTCTTCAGGTGGTTCTTGTTTTGGAGGTTCTTCTTCAGGTGGTTCTTGTTTTGGAGGTTCATGTTTTGGAGGTTCATGTTTTGGAGGTTTTTGTTTTGTAG
>JAICQW010000248.1 GCA_025937665.1 Nitrososphaeraceae archaeon
CATCTGCATTCTCTCATGACAAGGAAATTCAATTTGTTGGGATTGGAAAATATTCAATTGATGATAAATTAGACGAAGCCTTTGCAAAGAAATTTCCTGTATATGTTCCAGAAGAAAAAATCTTGGAATTTAAACAAAAAGGCTACGATATTTCGGGTACAATTACAGATGCAATCAAATCATCCGATCTTGTAATTGATGCTGCAAAAGAAGGATTTGGCTATAAGAATAAGATAAATTACTATGTTCCTTTGAATAAACCTGCAATCTTTCAAGGAGGTGAAGATAGAGCGGGCGAAAATAAGGTTGCTGACATTATTCACAATTCTAGGGTAAATTATGACAAGGTTGCAAATGAAAAATATGTCATACAGGGTAGCTGTAATGTTTCTGGAATGGGAAGAATTATGCAGCCTATGATCGAAAAGTTTGGAGATAAGATAAAGCGCTATGATGTTACATTAATCAGAAGATGGGCAGACCTGGAGGATACAAAAGAAGTTAAGGACTCGATAGAATGGGACAAGAATCCTCATCATCAGGATGACGTTAAATCGTTCTTACCATCAGTAAAACTGTATGTTGAGGCGTATAAAGTACCCTCAAGGATGATGCATCTTCATCAAATGACAATAAGATTCAGCGATAAGGTCCCTAATTTTGATACACTGTCTGATATCTATAATGACGAATTTGGGGTTGCTGTTCTTGGTAAAGCAAAAGGGACTGCAGATATTCGTCTTAAAGCACGTGAATTTGGTTTTGAACATGATGACACCAACATGGTACATCTTCATGAGGAAACAATGAGGAAAAGTGATGACACGCTAAAAATACTCTATTCGGATGATCAGACGGGTATTGTAATTCCTGAAAATCATCTTCTATTCCAATCAATGATGCTTGGACGACCCAAAAAAGAGGCTTACGAAAGAACGGACTCCCTCTTCCAAATAACGAAGAAGAGAGACATGCTAGTAAAGCAATTTGGGTCATAATTTACAAAACTCTTGCACAGTAATCAAAACGCAATTGACGGATTAACTAGAAATTGATATTCTTTCAATCACATTATCTGCCATAGTAAGGGTGAAAACAGTTTTAGCATCGCGCTCTCATATTTTTTAAATTAACAAAGATTTTTGTAGTCTCGCCACTAACCTTCATTGTGTTAGCTAGCGTGTGGGTGACTCGAAAGAGAGGAAACTCCTCCCTCATAACAGGCACTCAAATTAGCGATAATTAGGTGGAGACACCTGGCTACGGAACAGAAAGGAGATCCAGTTGATCAAAATGATAATGATGGTGAATAGCCTGAAGATGTCAATACTGGAATGAAACCGCCGACCTGAGTGGAGCAAGGACAAAAAGGGGTTAACATTCCTGTATGAACCCAGGTTGACCGCTCAGTGGAATCCCACTTAAAACAAAAGGAGGGTTACTGCTAGCAAACACACTTATTTTTTAATTGATTCAAGGTAGTTTCCAAAAAATAGAACAGTAAACTGCAATAACTACTCAGATTCTAAGAGATCCGTAAAAAGTAGATGGCTAGACATTTTACCAATATAAGATACTTGGCCTTCATATCAATCAGAAGCTGAATCGAATGAAAAAAATCTCTAAATTATCAAGATGTATTTGACGCTATGACACAAATAAATATAGAGAATTGAGTGAAATGCATTACTTTCTTGCTTTCCACAAGACGAATACTGATACTGCAGCCATCATGCCTGCGAGGATTAAAAGTACCTGTAATGGAAATCCTCCAGTTGCTGTTGTGGTTCCCTCTGGGGCATTTTCAGTGACAAATGCAATTTCAGAGTTTCCATTTTTAGATACAGTTGCAAATCCCGCAATTTGAATTTGACCGCTTGGAGGAGGGTGACTGGAATGGATGTCCACATTTGTGCCATTTACTACTGTAGCTGCATCAGATTCCTCTGCCTCCATAACACCTTCTCTAAAGCTACTTTCGCCCAAAGAGAATATTGAAACTACACGAGCACCACTTAATTCTTCGTACCCAGAACCGGCCGTAGAAGCTTGGCTCCCAGTGGGGTCAAACAAGAAATGCCAACGTTCCATGGGAGTTGCAATTTTCTCAAAGTTAAACAGTGGGGTATAGAATATCTCACCTGCCTCGCTTGAATTTAATTGCTGTGCTAGTTCAGGAAACTTGGCTTGGAGTAAACTTATTGGATAATTAATACTGACATTACCAAAATCAGGTACTTGGATTTCCATAGGTCTATTGGTAAAGAACCCTCTCCAATCCAAATCGACCAGAGCTCCTCCAGATTCCGAATTATTGCTAGGAAGTGTGAATCCGCTTATGCTTGGCGTAAAGACTACCTTATATGACATGATAAGCCTGTCAGTGCTACCCCTTAACGTTCCTGTGTAATCGATTGTAGCGTTTTCAATGAGAATAGGGCTTTGCTTTTCTGTAAAAATATCCTTATTTATTCCGGAAATTAATTCTGCCATTCCTGGGGTGGAGGCGTTTGCTTGAAATCTAACGTTATCATTAACAGTCGCCAATTTCTTTGCTAGCTCGCTTGTTGGATCA
>JAICQW010000312.1 GCA_025937665.1 Nitrososphaeraceae archaeon
AAGGTTATTTCTTTGTATATTTGATAGCCTTAAGAATTTATTGTCATGGATCTAGAGGATCTCACCCTGTGATGATATGATGAACCTCCAATGAATTTGGAAGTTCAACCGCTTGTTCACGCAGAGATAGGCGTAATCGCCATAGTTTCGAGCAGAGGAGACAAAAAAGAACGCTATCTTAGATTCGGGTACGAGCAAATACGTAGCGAGGCATTCGACGCTATTCGTAAAATAGAGGGAGTCAATGTAGTGCTTACGTCTATGGGAAACACATATTGAGACAAGAGATTTTGCAAAAATACTAAAGGCTATAGATGCTACTCATGATTCGCTGAAACGGGAAGGCAACGTAACGAGGATAATCTCTACAATTCGAATAGACGAAAGGAGAGATAAATCGGCGACTTTTGACGATAGGCTCGGCGACTACACAAATAAGTTTCCTAAAATCGACTATTCAAATCGCACAATCTAGTAATATAATAATTAGAAAATGGGAGGTTTTTCCTACATCCTTCCCTTACCCATTTTCTGTGTGTGAAATACAGCGAATTCAGGGCTAACCCTGATATCCACTTGCAGAACAGGTAATCATCAATTTCCTCTCTCCTATATTAGAGATGAGGTGAAATCTTCGTAATAGAGAACGCTAAGAAAAGGTTAATAGAATTTTTCTTTATTATTAATGTAGTATTTTCTTAAAGGATTATGAAGTAACCCATTTCATTACTAGGCTGTCAAATTCCGCCTTTGGAAAGGACCGCTAACCGCTGGTCAGTTAGCATTTGTATACTACACTTCAATATACACCGTGTCATTTTCTACAGTAACCTTGTAAGATTCCAGACCATTTAATTTCTGAGGAAACCAAATCAAATTACCTGTTGTAGCATCCCATTTAGCACCATGCCACGGACAGGTCAGCTCTTTTCCGTCAAGTTCACCTTCATGGAGCTCGGCGCCTGCATGGTTGCATATATTATTTATTGCATAGTAACTGCCATCTATATTTGCAACCAAAATCTCCTTTCCTCCTGCAGTCGCGTGGCTCATTTTTCCTTGCGGAATTTCCGAAGTTTTACCGACAACTACCTTGGCCATAATAAATTTATACAGATAAGGTAGCCATATTTAACTTTCATTACCGCGGATGAGGGAGTCTTGCGCACATGAACATCCATGCTTTATTGTTATTCTATTATATCATATGTATTATTTTTATTATTATTATTATTATTTTGACAAAGTTTTTCAAAGACTGAAACGAATGCGATAGCTTAGATAGCCCTCACACATATAATTAATAACAAGCTAAATCACATGAGTTCTGCATTTAATGATGAATCCTTGCATATCGGAATAGACGACACGGATAGTCCTTTTGGGAAGTGTACAACACATTTGGCATTTAAAATTACAGAATATGTCCTCGAAAGGACTGGTGCTAATTTTATTGATTATCCTTTGCTGATACGGCTAAACCCGAACATACCGTGGAAAACAAGGGGCAATGGAGCAGTTTGTCTTAGAATAAAATCGGACCTCGAGGACCAGCAAAGAATAACCGAATTTGTAAAAAATTACGTCGAATCTAATTCGGCAACCGGCTCGGGGGCAAACCCTGGAGTTGTATTTTTTAGAGGTAGGCAACTACCTGACGCTCTAGTGGAGTTCAGCAAGCGTGCG
>JAICQW010000310.1 GCA_025937665.1 Nitrososphaeraceae archaeon
GAGCATCCCAATCATCTCTAGTTGCGTCTTCTCTAAGCGTTCCAGCTTCTGGTCCTTCTGGCGCTGTTCCTGGATTGTTTCCTCGTAAGCATCATAAGATAAAACCATCCTGCAATGCTTACAGAATTTGCTATCTGGTTTATTTGGTTCATTGCAGTTAGGACATTGTTTTGGTCTCAATTGAAATACTCTATGGTCTTTTTCTTTTATGATGCCTCTGGCCTCAAGGAGCGATCTTGATGACTCTGTACCAAAATAATGAATATACACTTGAGGCATTTTGCTTGTCATCGTCCAACCAGCATGATCTCTTAGGACATGTTCTTTTAAAATCTGTGATTTTTCAGTTAAAGCTGAATGACGAAAGATATACAAGTTCCAAGGTTTTGTTAGCATATTTCTTATGAACGCTTTATCATTTTCAGGTACCGCCCCATCTTGAAGTAACTTAGGAAAATAATGTGTCTTGTAATAATATTTGTACTGACCAGATAAACCATCGTAGGTCAATTTTGATCCGAAAGTATTATTACCCAGCGACACAAATAACCAAGAATTAGCGTTGTTGCCTGTTGGGTGATTTTCTATCCATTCTTTTACATAGGGTATAGAGTCAATCAGGGGTATTGTTCTTGGTTTTGTCTTTCCACCTGTAATAAGAACCTCTGCATATTGAGTGCCATCGTCTGTTACTTTGAATATGATATCCTGAATTCTCAAATTTAAAATTTCGTGTGGTCTAGCTGACATATCATTGGCCATTGCATGATAGCATCTATCACACTTACTAGGACAGTATTTCAGAAAAATGGCATGTTCAGTAGCATCCCAGAGATTAGATGGCTTGTATGGTGATTTTTCCTGACGTGGAAGTTTTCTTATACCCATCATACATGGCGGAGTTATCCTTTTCGTTGAATCAGGTTCATTAGGGTTGTATAACCATCTGAAAAATTTATTCAATATCATTTGTCTTCCATTATAGGAACCTATCCACTTATGGGTTGGATCTTCTGATACAGGTTTCCTTAGATTATTTAGGTAGTCAAGGATATCTTGCTTTGTCAATTGTCTAAATGACTTGTCTCGAAAATAATTTGATAGCCATATCAGAACTTTAATTTTTCCTTCTTTGGTTGATTCTTTGATATTGATCTCAGTTTGTTCGGCTATGATGTAATCGCATATAATGCTTGCATTTTCTTGATTATCTAAAGCTAATTTTTTTAATGCATTGTTAAAGTAAGGTTTTGAGCTACCTTGAGTGATATAATCTACCTTTCTTTCTAATACAGACCTACTCTCTGCAGATACCTGTTCCAGTGTCAATTACTATGAAAAGGACCATTCTTTAAAGCTAAAAAAGTTTGCTTAGGAATCCACAAGTATAACGCGGGGAGTGGGATTCGAGCCCACGAGTTCTTTCGAACATGGGATTAGCAATCCCACGCCCTACCAGGCTAGGCGACCCCCGCTCTATTGCAGTAAGGTTCAGTAGCATTATATTAATTATAATGGATCAAAGTAGAGCAAAAATATAATCTCTAGCAACGCGACGAGCCCATAGATCATTTGTAAATTTTACAGACTTTTCATTAAAAGGTTATAAAATAGGTATACTTGGTTATACTGTCTTTGAACCTTAAGGAGTCAAATGAGATTTTTAGAAAGGCTATAATCAAGACTTACTTTGAGCCAGAATTA
>JAICQW010000244.1 GCA_025937665.1 Nitrososphaeraceae archaeon
CGGGTTGTCGGAATGCCAGGATTATACAGATCTTTAATGACGTTTGGAATTATAGTATTAGTTGGAATAGTTATATTTTATCTTCTTGCTCTAATTACTCTAAATATTAATAATTCAACAAGCCCTGTTCTTCAATCTTTGATTGATATACTAAAGAGTCTTGGTACAATACTTGGAACAGCATTAGCAACAATAATTGCATTTTATTTTGGAATGAGGGGAGCAGAATCTGCTACAGAGAAAGCTGCTGCTGCTTCTGCTACAAAACAAGCTAGCGGCGAGAAAGTACCTGATAGAGATCCACTCACCTGAATTTCGATAGAATATTGGAGTATTAAAGAATTGCCTTGAATATTTGTCAGTGCAATTGGGTTTTTTACACGAGCATCACGTCCATGTTAAATATCGAAACAAAATTTATCTTCGGCTTTAATGTACCATGAAAGTATACTTGGTTCTATGACAATGTCAAAAGCCTTTTGCATGTGATTATATGTCATTTCAATAGCGATATTGCATTAAGTTCTAGTTTCAAATAGGAAACAAAACACGTTGAAAAGTTTATCCACCATCATGTTACATCGTTAAACGCATAAAAGGGAAGTTAATGAGAATAGCAGTAGTCTTTCTGCCAGGGGTTATGGGATCAACTCTATTTGATAATAGAAACAAAGTTTGGCCTAGCTATAGCCTTATTTTGAGAGGTACTAACAGTCGATTTGCTGCTAATTTTATGAACCCTTCCTTTCCGTTTGATGCTAAAGGGCTAATTGAAGATAAGGAGATGGCAATAGTTCTTGGAATACCATCAATTAATGGATATACAAAAACCAGGAAATTTTTTAATGATAATGGATTCGCAATTCTAGAGAAGAAAACAGGATGGGTTATACAACCTGGCTCTCCAACTGACAAACTCTTTTTTGAATATCCTTATGACTGGAGACTAGATTTAAGAAATTCTGCAGATCTTTTACATACATTTATACAAGATACTGTATTAGGCTTTGGTGCAAACACAGAGATATATCTTGTAGCCCATAGCATGGGTGGCTTACTTTCTAGGACATATTTAAAAAGACACGGGGTGCTTCCAAATATTAAAAAGCAAATTCTCATTGGGACTCCCAATCATGGTTCGCCTAAGGCGTATGTGGCTTTAAGAGACGGGAGAGGATTGTTGTCTACTGCACCCATCCTTAGAAATTATCCAAAAAATCTAAACGTCCTTATACACAATCTTCCCGGTATCTATCAGCTTCTACCTGACGAACGATACGGTCAATATTTTGGCGATTATGAACCGCTAGTATATGTTGGATCCAAACCTGAAAACTCGATCCGAGGAACTTATATTGCAGGCGATCCGACATCCACAATATATCCGTCTTCACCAGAAAAGGCCCTGAAACACTATGCACTTAATAACAATACATTAGTTGAGGATGCCTTGAAATTTCATAAAGATGAGCTTGGCCGAAATTCCTTCCTAGCTGGGAAAACTTATGTCATCTATTCAACTGAGCTAGAAACTATTAATGGTTTAAATTATGGTGCCAGACCGGGTCGTAAAGGTTCTTTCAGATGGTTGCATAATGGAGATGAAACCGTTACAGAAAGGAGTGTCTATGATCTGGAAGGTTTAGTAGATACTGCTAATATGAAACCTAATTCTCTTTTTACTAGACGTTTTTCTGAACTCTCACATACAGAGATTCAATGGAAGCGAATTGTACTCAGATGTGTATTGGAGTTGATCCAGTAAATCAATATCTAAAATAACATTAAATACATGTCTCAAAATTTACCATTTGGTGCTTCAATATCATGATTAGAGAAATGAACAGTTCAGAAAAGTCTTGTGAAGTTGAGGAATCATATGAGGTAAGAATTTGAGTGCAGGTTTATGCTAGTTGTATAGTTGTAACAATTAATAGAATTCAAAGAAGTCAAACGTATAGAGTGATAAATATCAATCTCTTTTAATTCTTTTAAGGCCAATTCTGTGAGGTCACTAAATTAACATTGATGGAAGGATCGGTTAAGACTTTTTCCAAATGATTAAAAAATCAACCGTGAGGGGTATGACCAATAAAGAGTCCTAATGCTTTTCAGTCACTATTTAAGAGAAGCGAGCCGGAGTCACCGCCACCAGGATTCGACATGGCTGTTGTTGCAATACAGTTCACGCTGCGTAGGATGATATATGGTAAAGGGTTTGCATTATTTTCTTTCAGTAAATTGAGAAGCCTATAACATTTCATGGGATTATTTTCACAATTCGGAACGTTGTGAATCCCTCAATAGTCATTTGAAATACTGCCGATATTGAGCAGGATCTAAAGAGTCTATGAGGGTATCGCCAGCACTAATGACTTTATTATTCTTAATGACATTAAATGATGCCTTTGAAGAAAATGCAGAGAATTATTAATTAATTTAGATAAGCACCGTTATCAAAATGGGCCAGGTCGGATTCGTGACAGAATTGACACGATAATTAGGCCCAGAAATACTTCCCGTTAATTGAATATATTCTAATCAATAATAGTCTGGCCATTTAGGAATATATCTCTCCCCGTCTAATAGATATTTTACTTCTTAAAAGTATAGTAAAAGAG
>JAICQW010000187.1 GCA_025937665.1 Nitrososphaeraceae archaeon
ATTGAAAATAGTGTTCTTATAAACTATATAAATTTTCTGCAATTTACTATCAATTAATATTTGGGAGACTGGTCAACCGTTAAAATAGAACTTACGGGTAAGAAAAAATAGTATATATTTTTTGGTTCTTAAACTTCAACCAACCAACTATGTATGACAACAGTTGATTGAATTTTCCCGATAGACTCTGGATCAATTATTATAATACGCTTGTCTTAATTAACTAAACTAAATTGAATAAAGAAATCAAATATGCGTTAGAATATCATCAAGAAACAAAGCATTCTCAGATGAGTATTAGATTATCCAATCATTACCTAGATTGGGATAACAAACCAAAGCCATTCAAGTTTTATACCAGTATTCCATCAACTCCCCTCCCGATTGATTTTCCATTACCAAATCTGAACGTAATTACCATGAAAGAGACAAATCAAATCACTGCTTTAGAAAATCCCAAGATAAATACGGAATTATTATCGTCTTTGCTTTTCTTTTCTTCAGGAATTACAAGACAAATCAAGTTTCCGCATGGGAAATATTATATGCGTGCAGCACCTGCCACTGGTGCACTATATCCAATAGAAGTCTATGTAGTATCCGAAAACATTCATGGATTACACGCAGGTGTTTACCATTTCTGCCCCGGTGAGTTCTCTTTAACAAGATTGAGAGAAGGGGATTATAGACAATTTTTATTTGAAGCAGCGGGATTTGAACAAACTGTAAAGACTTCACCATTCACAATAATACTTACCTCTTTGGCTTGGCGAAATGCTTGGAAATATCAGGCACGATCATACAGACACTGGTTCTGGGATTCAGGTGTGATTATTGCGAATCTAATTGCCACAGCTTCATCCTTTGGTTTGAATACCAAATTGATTACTGGATATATAGACAAATTTGTAAATGAATTGTTATGTCTTCAGGAAAACAAGGAAGCATCGATTGTTCTTGCACCAATTGGGATTGGTTTGTCTGAAAAAGAGCCTGGCAAGATCCAGCATCCTTCTAGATTTGTTCCAGATATCGTTCCTATTTCACATGGGAAAGAAGTTGAATATGACCAGATTTGGAAATTACATGATGCGTCGTCACTCAATTCACCTGATGAAGTGCGTCAATGGGTTCATTCTATAAAATCAATGCAAGAAGTTAAAGGAATAAAGGATGAGTCTGTGAAATTATTTTCAAAACACATAGAGCCCATCACGAACAATTCACAATCATTATCTGAAGTCATACTTTTAAGAGGTTCTACCAGAAAATTTTCAAGAGAGCCTATAACATTTGAACAACTCTCAAACATTCTATACAGTATAGCAGGGCCCACACCTTCGGATTTTGGTGAAAAAAAATCTTTGATAGATATCTATTTTATTGCAAATGATGTAACTAACATCCAGAAAGGAGCGTATTTTTTTAATCGAAAGGATAAATCAATTGATCTCTTAAAAGCGAACATTCGAAGGGATATGTCTGGATATTTGTGCCTAGAACAATCTCTGTTCAGTGATGCAAGTGCCGTATTTTATATCATGTCTAACATCAAATTGATACTGGATCAATTAGGAAATAGAGGATATAGATTGTGTCAATTTGAATCAGGCATATTAGCGGGTAGAATTTATTTATCCTCTTATGATCAAAAAATTGGCGCTTCAGGCTCCACTTTTTATGATGATGCCGTATCTGATTTTTTTTCACCTCATGCGAAGGACAAGGATGTCATGATTGCCATTGGAATAGGCGTTCCGGGTTATAGATCAAAACCCGGTAGAGTTCTCGCTGGCAAGTTCTCAAGAGAGGAACTATTATGATGAATCGATATCCCAAATGGCTATTTATCAAAGAATTATTTGGAACTTGAAATTTCATCTTGGAATCCTTTGTAATACGGGTATATCTTAGGGGAAACTCAACAATAGCTTACAAAGTCTTGATCCGTTCTTCTAATTTGTACATAAGACTGAGATCTATATCTGCATAGGTTTTCTTGCCCACTTCGAAAGGATCATCCATATCCTTTATCAGGAGTATCAAGCTAATTAGAATCAGTGAAATGACACCAGTCATTATTATACCGTCTATAAATCGATCAATATTCGTGAATAGCAATGTAAGAATTGCCGCACTCACAGCTAATTGTGCCACACTGTAGGCCGCAGGAATGAATGTAGTTTCCTTTATCGTTTCGATGCGATTTGAGATTCTATCAATCGTGGCAAGCTCATTTCTCAACCTCACAATAAATTGCGGAGCCGTTCCTTCATGTGCAAGATATACAATTTCTTCATCTATCTTATCCATTGCCAAATTTACGTCCGTTTGTTTCCACACATTACTTCTAAAATTTGAATTAATGGTGATCAGCAGTTTTCTTATCTTATCGCGCATAGCCCTTATCTTTTCATTATCGGTGCTTGCCAGCCTAACATCCTTATAGAGAATAAGAATTGAGGCCGCTAACTCTGAGGGGATTTTTTCACTCTCCTTATAATCAGATAAAGTCCCTGCAAGAATTATCGCAATGATGAAAATTACTCCACCTACAAACGCAGTTACAAGAGGGCTAATGGCAACAAAGTCTAATTGAAAATGGTGAATAGCTGCTTTGGTGATAAGCAACAACGCAACAAATCCAAATACCTTTAGCAGTATTGAATGTCGTAATAGCATCAATCGATTGACTTACCATCACTCTGTTTGGCAGTCTCGTTATAAATTTTTTATTCAATGACAACTAACATCCATTTGGAATTATTTTCTAAATTTGCTAATTTTAAGATGCGTGGATTGTCCTAAGAAAATCAATTTGCAGGAAGCTTAGAATTATAATGATGATAGTGTTAAGAGAATCTATTCAATAATGAATGTAAGGTGTGAATGGGCAAGAGACGAAATTGAGATAGACTATCATGACAAAGAATGGGGAATTCCGCTCCACAATGATAGGAAGCTATTCGAGTTTTTAGTATTGGAGGGAATGCAGGCAGGTCTAAGCTGGCGTATTATTCTAAATAAGCGTCAAGAGTTTCGAAAGGCATTCGACAAATTTGAAGTGGAATTAGTTGCTAATTATGATAATGTGAAAATTAAGGAACTTTGTTCAAACTCTTTAATCATTAGAAATAAGAAAAAAATAGAGGCGACAGTTAGCAATGCCAATGCTTTTATCAGAATACAAAAAGAATTTGGCAGTTTTGATACCTATATTTGGAACTTTGTAAGATACAAGCCTATTCAAAATTCATGGAAGTCGTACAACGATGTTCCATCAACATCGCAAGAATCTGATATGATTTGCAAGGATCTTAGAAGCAAAGGGTTCAAATTTGTGGGATCGAAAATATGTTATTCAATGATGCAAGCAATAGGAATGGTCAATGATCATACCACTGGATGTTTTAGATACAAGCAATTAAGAAGAGAATAGATTCATGTTTGAAACAATGTTATTGTCTACAACTGGATTCTTAATTTTCTAGAATAAGTAGATATAGTGAATTAGTTCAACATCATGTAGTTGAAAGACATCATCCTCTCTATTCAAAATACAGAGATCGAAACTCTCGGAAATTTGAAGGAATTGTTTGAGTCCGATGGTTATATAATCGAGACAGTTCATGTTAAAAAGGACAAGATACCCAAAGAACTTGATAAATATGCAGGAATAGTCATTTTGGGTGGGTATATGTCTGTATATGAATACTTACCATATTTGAATGAAGAACTAGTTCTAATAAACAATGCCAACAACCTTCAAGTTCCTCTA
>JAICQW010000290.1 GCA_025937665.1 Nitrososphaeraceae archaeon
GAGTTGATGTTTCTCAGAGTACTTGTGATTTCAGTTAACTTAGTACCTATTTCTGGCGATTGTGCAGAAGACCTTACTAATATTGGTAAATCAATCAATAGTGACTCTATTCTTTCAGTTGAATCTTGATCTATGTCTTTTAGTTTATCTTTGATTGAAGGAAAGATTATTGAGTGGGTTATGTACGCATGTTCAAATGCCCGAGTATCATCTCCTGTTGTCAGACTTGCCTGAACCAAGTTCATCTGCTCTAAAATTCTGTGCGTGTTAAGAGTTATCAAAATTGAGTCATTTGAACTGAGTTGAGGGGCTTGCCCAAATGATGGATTAATGAAGAGACTTAAAATAACGAAAAGTATCCATACGGATAGCACATTTTTTTTCCCATTTAAGTCAAAAATTTTCATTCATTTTCTACCTCATATGAATGGATTTGGAGCAATAACTCTTGTCTGTCATAAAACAATTAGGCTTACCTAATTAGATTAATATAAATCTTGATGATAATGTAAGATCCCAATCTAATTAATCTAAAAGCAACAAAATCCCAAACCTATTTGACAATTGTAGGATTTCCGTATGTAGAATTTTTATTTCGTCTATTTTTTTTTCAAATCGTCTATCTTGGCAATTGTGAATATTCTTAATCTTTGAATTAGGGTTTTGATTGTGTGAACACCTGGAATAGCGAAATGTCTTGCTACAATAACTGGACATTTCAATTCGTATAACATGTTTAAAAAATGAGGATCAGTAAAGAAACTAAATTTTGAAATGCTGGCGCCTGTTATCAGAACATCTGGCTGAAAAGTACCCAACGAAGACAAGATTGTATCTGCTGCTTCATTACTATATTTAAGATCATTATCTGAAAGTGTGATCTCGTTAAATTCAATTCCAACTTGCTCAAGATATTCCTTTTGTCTTAATATGTCAGTTATCCTTGCGATTTTTTCCTGTTCATCATCATTCTTAGTATTAATGTACAAAACGTTAATTTTGAATTGTCCTGAGCGTTCTAACCAACTGGTTGCTTTCAGTACAACATCTGAATGATCTCCTCCATCGTATAATACGACCAAATTTTTTTGAGCAACACGCCCTTTTGAATTGCGGGTTGGTTCGAATGTAAATTCTTCATTTCCTTCCGACAAAATGGTAAGTACATCACATGTCAATAGTGTTTGAATTTTTTTGCTGTTTCTAAATGCTTCAAAATCTGTTATCAACAAATCTATTTTTTGTTCCTCGACTGTAGCCAGTATTGCTTCATTCGCATCATGAGAGATTCTTACCAGATAATGATTTGGTATGTTTTCCTTATCTAGGAGTTTATCGATGGGTTCAAATGATTTTCTCGCAGTTTCAGCGTATCCTGTTCCCGCAGATAGCGGCGTCTGTTTTGGTACGGTAATAACTCGCAAAATATTGATCTCACCTATATTTTCCTTTGCAACTCTAATTGCATATTTCAACAATCTATCAGGATCTTCAGGGGTATATGGAATAAGAATCCTGTAGTCTTTCCTTTCAAGATCACCTTCACTGGTAACAATTGGAGCATAATGTTCTATTTCTTTTCGGAATGTATACATACGATAGACAAAGAATCCAATTACAACCCAAACTATCGTTATCGCCCAGCTTAATGGTTGTGTAAACAGTAGATAAACTGCCAGTCCAAGTTTTAGAAAGATACCAATTATAGGTATTATGGGAAAAAAAGGTGTTTTGAAACCATACTCCAATTTGTCACCATAAATCCTGCGGATTGTTATTACAGCCATATTAACTTGGGTAAATAATAGTAGAAAGATAACACCCGCTGCCACAGCAATCTGTGCAAGTGGAAGGCCATAAGCCATAATAGCCATAATGATACCAGAAATTAGTATAGCGTTATAAGGCGTCTTGTTCTTTCGGTGAATCGCACTTAGTTGATTTGGCATATTGTAATTCCTGCCCATGGCAAACGCTACCCTGGCCGATGAAAATGTAGTTGCATTCAAAGCAGCTAGAGTAGATATCAGGCCACCACCCAGGACGATAAAC
>JAICQW010000223.1 GCA_025937665.1 Nitrososphaeraceae archaeon
CTTAATTGGGTAATTATTGGGTCTTCTGTCAATTTACCTCTATTTCCTTTTTCGTTAAGGATAATTTGATGTTTTGGTGGGAATTCAATGCAGAAAAGACATGAGGGCCACCAAGAGTATAGAAAGAAGGAAAAGCAATTCTATTAATCCTGAAATTTGTAACGTTGTCATCCTTACAGAAGTTTACGATGTTTACACAAGATTATATATAAATTTGACGTGATATATGTCAATGAGTGATTTTTGATGAGCGGCATGAGGAATATAGATGCTAGAAACATAGGCCTGAGAAATATTGTAGTTGCGGATACCAGGATATGTTCTATTGACGGTGAGCATGGTGAGTTGATTTATCGTGGTTATGATATTTTAGATCTTGTAACTCATTCAACTTTTGAAGAAACCGCATATCTGTTGCTTTTTGGAGATCTGCCAACAAAGGATGAACTGGCTGAGTTTACACTAGACCTCAAAGAAAATCGAGAAATTCCAGAAGCATTATATCAAAATTTGAAAAACAGACCAGTTACAGCTTCTCCGATGGACGTACTGCAGTCATGCGTTTCACAGTTGCCTGATTATGATTTGGACATTCAAGACGACTCTAGGGAGATGAATATTAAGAGAGGCAAGATGCTGATTTCAAAGATTCCAACAATTGTTGCGGTTTGGGACAGAATCAGAAGTGGTAAAGAAATTATTAAACCATCAAATGAAATGACAAATGCTGAAAATTTTCTTTACATGCTTTTTGGTAATAAGCCAAAGCACGAAGAAGCAAAGATATTTGATATCTGTTTGATACTTCATGCAGAACATAGTTTTAACGCTTCCACCTTTGCAGCCAGAGAAATTGCATCTACAAAATCACATATTTATGCATCAATAAATGGAGCAATTGCAGCTTTATCCGGCTCATTACATGGAGGAGCAAATACCCAGGTTATGAAAATGCTACTAGAGATAGGAAAGACGGAGAATGTTGAGAAGTGGGTTATCGACAAATTAGAACATTCAGACAAGATTATGGGCATGGGACATGCAGTTTATAAAACTACAGACCCCCGAGCAGAAGTGCTATACCGATTGTCAAAGACTGTTAACAAGGAACGACAGACTCCATGGTTTGACATGACAGAACAGGTTGAAAAGACAACCAAGAAATATTTGCTGAAAACTAGAAAACAATCAATATACCCAAATGTTGACCTTTACAGTGCATCGCTTTATTACAGCTTGGGAATTCCTATGGACTTGTTCACTCCTATTTTTGCCATCGCTAGAATTTCTGGCTGGACTTCCCATGTGATTGAAGAGAAATTTGCCGAGGCGGCTCCTAAACCTGCGCTCTATAGACCAAAGGCAGAATATGTCGGAAGATATTGCGGGCCAATGGGCTGCGAATATAATCCGATAGATAAACGATTCACAAAAATTACCGAAGAATGACCAACTAAATTCTATCAACAAGATATTTTTTGAATGGTTGGTAGCATACCACATAGATTTAAACAGACAATGCTTTAAATTGAGAAAATTTGTCATCCATAACTTATGGTGGGGTGGCAGAGAGGCTATGCGTTCGCCTGCAGAATCACCAAGTAGTTAGCGAATCTATAAGGGTTCGAATCCCTTCCCCACCTCTCATGAACGACTCAAGTTGACTATGGTATTTTTTTGATGATGGAGACATTGCAAAAGATTGCATTATGAATAATGATCTTAACAGATCAAGGTGAATAAAAAATTCAGAGATACAGCATGCATACACATATTCTAGTGAGCATTGACCACAATTCATTCTAAGCACAAATCTCCCCAAATAATTGACAAAAAACCGAGTCTGAAGACGAAGATAGGTTTGAACAAAAAATTTTTAAATATTATGGATTCGATACATAATTGTTATTGCCAAATTTAGATCAAGATACTTATTCGGTCCACTTTGCACGATTTGCTGCAAAGCTAGAAAAGCATCTCCTAAATCATGGTGTAGCTTGCAGCGAGGCAGATGTCATTATAGAGGATAGTTCCACGATCTTTTTTGACAAGTTAAATAACCCTAAAAAATCTTTCTTAAAATTGTTCAAGAAACAAGACCCGATGTCATTATTCATAGAATCTGCCAGTGAATCTCTCCAAAAACATATTCCGGAAGCTCAAAAGACATTTGGTTCTTTTAGAGCAATTGAAGACTGTCTCCGATAATGGAGATATTATCTTGGACAATTGTGAAATGAATAGAAAGCAAAGAATACTTCTGTCTTTCTAATTGTATAGAAACACCTATCCAAGTAACGATAAAGATACAATGGGGCCGAAGGGATTTGTTCTGTAACGGTATACCGCACATTTGAACCCCTGATCCACGGGTATCTTTCTCTAATAAAGCCCTGTTTGTTAGATCTGGAGCCCGTTGCGATGCCTGGCTTCGCTACGACCCCACATTAGCATCGCTTTTTAATGGTTCTAAAGTTGAGTGTATAAGTTTTACGACATGGTGATGAAAAGTACGATAAACGAGAAAGGAATCTTTTTGTGTTCATTAGTATTTATTTGCATAATTTGTCTTAATTGTTGATTTGCAGTACCCTACTCTGTTTTTTATATACGTAGCAAAGAATGAGGATTGGGTTAGATTGCAAAATGAAGATTGGTACTATGTTTCTCTAATGTCTCGATTTTTTCATCACTGGATAAAGAGATCATTTGATGTAAACTTAAAGATAAAGGCAGATATACTTCCCGTAGTTCCGGGGAGACTATTTGATAGGATGTCAATTTCCTACCTATCTCGAGATCATTCTGAAAGGGACAAAGGAACGTACCACTTTTATCTCACCTACTTTAAGCCATTTTGGACGGACTGTAGAACTGAAGGTTACTCCTCAGAAAATTTTGGTATAGCGTATTGGGAAAGATCC
>JAICQW010000087.1 GCA_025937665.1 Nitrososphaeraceae archaeon
ACTGTGAGAAAGCAGTAAGATCATTGCACGAGGCTTTCATGCTTGCAAAACTTAAGTGATCATTCCAAAATTATGCTCTATCAAATAACTACAGTAAAGTACAGTAGTTCTTGGACGTGAGCTTGTATAAAAAATGAACATTAAAATACAATTGGAATTAAATACACAGGATTGTACAAATTTGCTCATATAACTGACTGCCATTTAGGTTCATGGAGAAATCCCAAGCTCAGAGATCTTAATTTACAAGCATTTGAGAAATCTGTATCTATCTCTATAAAAGAACAAGTTGATTTCATCATAATTACTGGTGATTTTTTTGATGTAAATATTCCACAGCTCGGACCAGTTAAGCGAGCCGTTGAAATACTAAAGCAAGCAAGAGATTCGGGAATACCTGTTTACATGATATATGGTTCACATGATTTTAATACTGCCAGCATTTCCATGATAGATATTTTACATTCAGCAGAACTGTTTATCAAACCGACCGAATTTCAAACAGATTCTAATTCAGTGGTATTAAAATTCTTTATTGACAAAAAGACTGGGGCAAAAATAACAGGTATTTCAGGAAGAAAGATTGGATTAGATAAGGAGATCTATGAAAAACTTGATAGAAAAAACCTAGAAATGGAAGAAGGATTCAAGATTTTTCTTCTACATAAAGGAATACAAGAAATTCTTCCTTTAGACAGGAATTTTAAGGATTCACTACCTATCTCTTTTCTCCCAAAAGGGTTTGATTATTATGGTGGCGGACACATTCACAAGAGGCTCGAAAAAAAAATTGATAATAGCATGATAGTATATCCTGGTCCTCTTTTTGGCTCTACTTTTCAGGATCTCGAGGAGACTGCAAAAGGAGAGAAACGGGGTTTCTACATAATTTCGTTTGATAAGGAAATATTGGATTGTAGGTTTATTGAGATTAGTGAAGCTGAGATACTCTATAACGAAATAGTAGCTTCAAAGTGGAGCACGGAAAAATTAGAAAATGAAATTACAAGGAATATATCCGAATTACAGGTCAAGAATAAGATAGTCTTATTAAAAGTAAAAGGGAAATTAATTGGAAAACGCTCACATATTGATTTTGGAAAATTTAACTTGGACATTTCAAACAAAGGCGCTTTATTGTCATTTATTAATACTAACAATCTGTCAACCGATGAATTAAAGACCACTGCAGTACAAAGTGACAACAAATTAGATATAGAAAGAGAGATATTTCATGAAAACATCAAGAATTTCCAATCAGAATCTACGCTTTCTGATAAATTAAAAAAACAAATAAATTCAAAGTTAATAGGTAATGATGGAGAAAGTCTCTCCCTATCTCTCTTAGAAATTCTTCGAAATGATAAACTGGAAAATGAAAATACAAGTTCGTATGAAGATAGAATGATTTCCTCTGCAAAGTCAGTATTTGACGAAGAAGGCTATTTTTATGATATTTAGGAAATAACTCCAGTCGTATAACAGGTTGTACGTCCTCAATATTTTGAGTAGAAAGACAAAGATTGTTGTAGTTTTATTAACATACTAGTCCGTATAATGCGGGGATTATGTATAGGGTTTGTCCAATCAAATCTCGGGAAACAAATGTGCACTTATTCTTGGTAACACAAGGAATAAATTATACGGAACCAAATATTAGTATCACATTCTGAATTAATTTATGTATTATTTTTCACTGAAGACTTAATTATTATTTATGACAAGATAGATTAGTGAATAACAAAGGGATTTTCGTGATAATTAGTATATTATTAACGCCGATTGTTTATGATAATTTTCAAACTTCATATTACGTATTGGCTACTGGTTCAAATGATTCAAGCTTTTGGGCTGATTGGTGCTACATATCGGCATTCCCAGAAGAAAGACCGGTTTGTTTTTTAAGTCAAGAAGATTGTAAGAAGGCGGAGTCATCAGATCTATTCAAATCAGATACTTGTTTCAAGCACAAATCATAAAAAATACCCATCTAGAAAAATTTGACAAGTATTATGAAGTTCATCTCAAATTATAGTAATTTTGTACCAAATATGAATAATTGTATCGAAGCTCAACAGATCCTTAATAATGATGATGTTCTTTACAGTATCGTGTCTACCAGGATTACCGGATACGACTCGATAGGAGCGAAATAAATTGCAGACATGTGATTCTTGTAATACAAGTAATAAGGTCGAATGGTGTGAAAGCTGTAAAAGGTTTATGTGCGCAGCGTGTGATAACGAAATTCATAGTGTCAGCCTACCTTAATTTTACAAATTCTGATGTTCAAACAAACTACAAAATTGAACCTTTTAGTCAGGTAATTATTTAATCAACATATCGACTTCTTCTTGTGGTAGTTCCTCTTGACATTCTAAATTAGTACAACTTTGAAAGCACTGTCTACTGTCAATTCTTTATTTTCGCTATCAAATGAGCTATTTAATGTAAAGAATCAATTTTTGATGAGGTTATAAAAAAAGGACAGACTAGGAAAATTCCTAGTTATCTTCGTTTTCGTTTTCCGTTGAGTTGCCAGAACTTGACGACTCGTCAGATGACTCATCAGATGATGTTCCATTTGATTGATTTTCTTGTGATGCTTTCACTAGATCTTCTAACGAATTGCACATTTCATTTCCTTCTTGCACTAGTGCACACAGTTCAAGGTCTTGAGCAGTAGTATCATTTGATACTTTTGCTGTAACGGGTATCTCAGTAGGACTTCCATCCTTATCAGTTTGTACCTTTAGGTTTACAGTAAAGTCTTTCGCTTCAGTTGCATTTGCTTCTTCATTTCCGCCGTCCTTGAGTTTTAAGGTTAGATTCATCGGAACATCCATTTGATCTGGAAGTTCTTCAGATTGTTCTTGCTGCGCTAGACTCATCATTGGATATGAAATTCCCAACGAAAGAGCAATTGTTCCTACCAAAATAATTACTAGTATATTCATTAAAATTAATCTAGGACTTTAAAACTTATAATAGTTAATGTAAATCAATTGCGTTTTGCGTCAATTTATGATATATAGTTTAGTTATTTCTTAAATTCTTTATATCAGAGTATACTTACATCATACCCTTGATTTCAAGGGAGATGGCCATTAAATCTATAAGATTATACATATTGTTAAATCTCTTCTGGTTAACCAAGTCATACGCAAATGGTCGAATCCTGACCTGTGTCACAAAAACGATCAATAATCTTTTATTTGTTCCATATTCCTAATAGCTCTATAAAGATAATTTTATGATAATTAAAAAAATAGAAATTACCAATATTAGAAGCTACAAGGAAAAAACAACTATCGAACTCCCGCTGGGAAGGATATTATTTCAGGGCGATATTGGTTCAGGAAAATCAACGATCCTGTCGGCTATTGAGTTTGCTCTTTTTGGACTGGGTGATATTGATGCAAATCATTTACTCCGAATTGGAGAGAGCAAGGGCTCCGTACTTTTAGAATTTGAAAGTGGTGGTAAAACCTACAATGTTTTTAGATCTCTTCTAAGAAGAGGCAATAAAATTTTTCAGGAGGAAGGTTTTCTTTATGACAATGGAGTTAAGAATTCATATTCAGTTGGTGAATTAAAGTCTAAAATTCTAAATATAATTGGAATCAATGAAAGAAGCCAGACAAAAACAACTTCGACCATATATCGTTTCGCAATTTACACTCCTCAAGAGATGATGAAAAATGTATTGACATCCAATAACGAAAGAAGAGTTGAAATACTGAGAAGGGCATTTGGTTTAGAAGAATATAGTATAGCAAAGAAAAATGCTGAGAAATTTTCTTCATGGATACGAACCATTACTAAGGTAAAGAGGTCTATGTTGCATGATCTTGGTAACTACAAGAAGGAATTACAAAACATACAGAATATTACAGAATCATTGAAAGACGAAGTTGACTACACGAAAGATAGTATAGTTAGTCTTAACGATAAGATTCAGTACACCTTGAAGAAAATGTTGGACATAAGGCAAAAGAGAGAGAGAATAATCCAGGCAGAGTCTTCCATTTTGCATCTGCAATCTACATTGGATAAGAACTTGAAGCTTAAGGAAGATACGAACTTGGAGCTTAATAAGATTAACAATGAATTACACGATATCTATCAGAGTGAAAAAATAGTTGCTGATCTTAGTCCAAAGTATCAAGATTATATGCAAAAAAGAGACGCTCTAGTTAATGTTACTGAAAAGGCAACACAATATGATAAACTATTGCTTGAAAAAGTAAAATTAGAAAGTAGTATCACCAGCGAGCGAGAAATGTTCAGGTCTAATATCAAAACACTAGATTTGGAATTAGAAGAGCTTGCTCTGGATCTACAAAGAATCGAGGGTGAAACAGAGAACTTGTACTATTTGAGAGAGGAAGAAACCCTACTAATAAAGAACATTAATGATTCAACCGATTTCCAGACGGAATTAGATTATGTTTCTGACAATCTGTCTAAAATTAGATCGGAAATGATATCAATAAATAATGAAATATCAAAGCAAAAATCTGAACTCGATTCAGTGTTACATTTAAGGCAAAATGCTGTGTGTCCATACTGTAAACAAAAGTTAAATGAACAACACATATTGGAAATGGAAACGAAATTTTTACAAAGTAAGGATTTCTTGAAAAATAAACTCAGCAAGTTTGAAAAGGATCTAGAAATAAATCAAATTAAGAAAAATGAGTTCCTAAATGGGATAAAGCAATTAGAAACTAAGAAGTTAGAATTACAAAAAATTCAAATCAAGATCGCAAGATTAAATGTCGTTCTGAATAACAAAGACCAAATAAAATCCAAGATTATCGAAAAAGCAAAAAACAAGAAATTGATAGAGGCCAAATTACAAGGTAGTTATTTTGTCGAAAAGATAAAAGAACTGGATGAATTGGATGACAAATTAAATAAGATTTATTCATATAAGGAGAGTTATGACTCGTTGAGTAAAATAGTAAATGATTATCAAAAGACAAATCTTGATAGTACATTTGTGGAACATTCAAATTTGATAAAATCAAAGCACCGTAAGATTGAAGAAAAAAAAACTAGGGAAAAATCGTTACTGGATTTAGACGAGGAAGTTCTTGTGATCTCCAAAAAGCTGGCTGAAATGAAGACAATATTTCAGGATAGGCAGGAGGTTGAAAATAATCTAAACAGCTTGGATTCAGATAAAGAATTACTTGAGAATGAATTGATGAAAATGAAGGAAAACCTTGCCATGAGAAAAACAGAACATGATAACAATCTGATGCAAATTGAATCGCTTAACAAGAAAATAGGCGAATTGGAGGAAAGAGTTGATAAAATTATCTTCACAGATCAGATAGGCATATGGCTGAATCAACATTTTATTCCGTCCTTAGAACAGATAGAATCTCAAGTTCTAATCAGCGTGAAGGAAGAATTCAATAGATTATTCCAAAAGTGGTTTTACTTACTGATTGAAGTTGGCGATATAGATGTAGAAATTGATGAATTCTTTACGCCTATTGTAAATCAAAGTGGATATCACTTGGAAGTTAATAGTTTAAGTGGAGGAGAGAAATCCTCCATCGCACTAGCGTATAGATTAGCACTTAATGAAATCATCAGGAGAATGATCATGATTGAAGACAATCTGTTGATTCTTGATGAGCCTACCGATGGCTTTAGTAAGGAACAACTTGTTCAAATAAAGTATGTTTTAGAGGAGCTCAGTGCATCTCAGGTAATAGTAGTCTCTCATGAGAAAGAATTGGAAGGATTTGTAGAAACAATATACAGGGTAGTCAAAGAAAGTGAAAAATCACAGGTGGAATTAATAGTATAGATTGACAAGGCCTGACCATTATGAATTGAAATTATAGTCTAGAAACTTACCAGTCTTAGGTAAAGTTAGTGTGATCAAATATCTTCTCAATAAAGATCTATCATGGTTTGAATTTATCTTGGAAAACAATATATTCCAAAGCATTGCAAATTATGAAATTGGCAGATAAGATTAAGTGTTCACATATTCTTGTAAAGAAGCAAAGTGAAGCACTTTCAATTCTTGAAAGATTAAAAGAAGGTGAAAGCTTTGATAAATTGGCAAAAGAATTGTCAATAGATAAGGGAAGCGGTAAACGAGGTGGCGACCTTGGCTTTTTTGGAAGGGGAGTTATGGTAAAGCCTTTCGAAGCAGCGTCATTTAATCTTGAAAAAAACCAGATTTCAGAACCTGTAAAAACAGAATTCGGCTATCACATAATAAAAAGAATTGCATGAGTATATTATTCAGTCATTTGCAATTCCAAATTCTTGCAAATCTACAAAATTTACTTTCTAATTTGAACCAGTAGAATTTGCAGTTTCTCCACCGGTATTGTTGGAAAAAGTAATTGTTTCATTACTAGTTGTATTGCCAACTTTTATTGAAAGATCGCTCATATTAATAACCATGCTAGGAGTTATATTTTGGTTTTGGGCATTTGCTGAACTTGCGAACACAAATGGTACAGCAAGTGCAGCTCCAATCATGAAAATTCTAACGATACTCAGACATACCAATTTCATGGAACTGCTATCAATGTGGACATATATATACAGTTAAGTTTTCTTCTACCCTTGAAGAAAAGGAACCTACGCTCAGGTTTTTTTGAAACTCATATTCGTGAGCACTGAACTTTTTGATAAAGCTTCAATTTAGTTGAAAAATCCTAGGTTTCTCTAGAATTTTATGATAATTACAATACATAGAAAATAATGATTGTAATATTATCCACGTTTGGGGCTCTTTTAGAATTTTTTAGAATAATACATTATGTTTACGTTAATATACTCACGCTCAAGATACAAATAAGTAATGAGATTTTCCGGTAAATCACATTCGATGTTATACTTAATCGTTGTTTTTACAACGATTTTTTATTTTTTAGCTAGTTTTACTTCATTTTCAGTCATTCACATTGGAATCATGGGCAACATAGGTCTTGGCCAAGTTGACAATGAAAAAGGGGTTAGCAATGAAAACAGCCCAAAGACCATAATAAACACGGCGATAGATGGAAATAACAATGCAATCGTCAACAATGGTAGCACAACATCCAACTCTATGAAATTTTCTTTTTCAGGAACGGACAAAGAAGGTAAAACAATAAATCAATTCGAGTGTAGTGTTGATGGTAAACCTTTCGTTACTTGTGTAAGTACTAACACGGTTAATGTTATCGATGGAACACATACATTTAGTGTCCGATCCGAAGATAGCGCTGGAAATAAGGATTCTACTCCCGCTTCATATACATGGACGGTTAATACAGAAACATCAAACACTCAGATAGATTCTGCATCTGATGGCAACGACATGCGAGTAACAAACAATAG
>JAICQW010000021.1 GCA_025937665.1 Nitrososphaeraceae archaeon
TGATCCCTATCGGTTACATACACGTTATTTTCAGGCCCTATGGCAATGCCATGAACATGACGTGAAAACAGGCCATCACCAACTCCAAAAAAACCCCACTTAGTGAGGAATGTACCGTTGCTGTCAAATTTTTGGATGCGAGAATTTTTGGAATCTGCTACATATACATTGGATGAAGAATCAACGTCAATTCCTTCAGGACCTTGAAATTGGCCGTCACCCGTTCCTTTTGACCCCCACTTAGTGAGGAATGTACCGTTGCTGTCAAATTTTTGGATGCGAGCATTTTTGGTATCTGTCACATACATGTTACCTGATAAATCAAATGCTATTGTATGCGGAGTGTCAAATTCGCCATCATCTGTGCCAATAGAACCCATCTTCATCGAAAACAGATAATTCTCTGGTTCTCCTCCAAAAACTAAATTGCCACCATAAGAGATTATTGAATATACAAAAATAGTAGCTAGTGATATGATGCTCAAATCAAAATAATATTCCTTTTTCACATAGATATTTTAATCTAGATTTTAATAAACTATTTCTAACAAATGAATGCTCAAGTGCTGAAAAGTATTTGAAAGAAAGTTTGGATTAATATTTCTTTTTGGTAATTTCTTATTGAAGAAAATTCATGTGGACGGAATTATCTTGAAAACTTTACCGCCCTTATGGGATACTATATACAAATATCCATCTGGTCCTACTTCTATATCAGTTATGGCATCAAAACCATCAGCAAAAATAATTTGTTCAAGATCCTCTTTTACTGAAGTTTCTGCTATCTTGTCGGCAAGTGAATCACTAAGTGCCAAACCAGTTCTATCTTCATTAAGATCGAAATGATACAATCTTCCTAGACTATAGTCTCCCACAAACAAATCATTTTCATATGACTTTCCAAGCTTATCAGAATTGAAAAATTTCATTGCTGTCACCCCCATGGTATTATTCCAAATGAATTCAGGGTCGCTGTATTTTCCCTTCCCGTGAAAATCAACTAATTGTTTTTGGTCATTTTCTGTCGATTGATTCAAATGATTTCGTTCATTTTCAAAATAACCTCTGTAAGGTGGCACTATTCCTTGTGGGAGTAATAAAGAATTATTGCTAATTGGCCAGATCCCTTGGATCTTTGACCATCCGCTGTTGAATCCTGGCCTGACCAGATTTATCTCATCACCAAAGGCAGGACCATTTTCCGTATCCCATAAGTACCCTGTTAAAGGATCAAAATCAATTCCAAAACTGTTTCGTATTCCGTATGCATAATATTTGTCTAGTGGATCTTCTTCACCCAGAATACCATTTTTGCCATTTTCGTGAACTGGTAAACCGTCTAGAGTAACTCTGATTATACCCCCTCTTCCGGTGGGCTCAGTTCCATTTTGTTCATTTGCGCTCTTAGAATTTAATACTGTGTTTTTGGTACCGTTATCACAACTTCCATAACTGCAACTGTGACCATCGCCACTACTTAGATAAATATTTCCATCAGGACCAATAATAAGGGAACCTCCTACATGATCTGAGCCCGGACTTGAAGGTAACTCAAGCAATAATTCAGGATCGACCAATTTACCTTCATCTAGAAGATACCTATATAGTCGATTACCCTTTGGCTCAGTACCCTCTTCGCAGTAATTTATTAAAGGGCAATCATCATTTCCGTCTTCCCCAGACGACTCAGTATAATAAAGGTAAACGTACATATCTTTAGTTTTATTTGCTTTTAGTTCCAACTTGTTTATTTTGAGATCATCATTACTAACATTTTTAGAATGTACAGCAACACCTAGCATCCCTCGCTCCTTTTCATTTGCTACGGAGACATCCAGTACTGCTGGCAACAAAATGCTTTCATTTACGATCCGTTTTACAATACCGTTGTTTTTCTCCAAGACAAGAAAATCGTTTTCGCCCAAAAATGCCATGCTTGTTGGTTTTTTGAGCCCTTCTACAACAGTTACTATTTTTAGGTTAGGATCTTTAATAATTGGGTCTTCTTCCTCCGATTCTTGATCTATTAGCTCTTGGGCAAATGAAACTGAGTTAAAACATGTTAATACAATGCATAGAGAAATAGTCAAAATCGACATCAATGACACGTATGAAAATAAGGGGATAGTTCTCATTATGTTAGATTCCATTAAAATGAATTCCATCACTTGCGTTGAAAGCAATTATAGAATATGAGTTAGAAGAAGCTGATTTCATCATAATTCATCATGAGAGTTAATTTCATAATATATTTATTTGCTATCAAAAAGTACAACGGCGTATCTAAAAATTATAAGAGTTATAATTTATCATATCAAATTCTGTAATTTCGGTTCTCAATTTCCTGTTTTTTGTAAAAGTCAGCAAGGCACGCCAGTCAATATATATATCTTGAACAAAAACTATTGGGTAATTGGATCTTTATTTCCAGAAGAATTCAATAGCATTCTCATTAATTTCTGGCTTCTTGATTACTGCTTTTACAGCATATATTGTACTTTCTATGTTGCTCGTACCTCAAAGTATTATCATTCCTATTAGTTTAAGCATGGGCATGCTTTCATTGGGATTAATAAGATACTATTCTATCTCAAATGACGATATAGTTAATACTCAGAATAGGAACAATCATCTTGGTGAAAATGCGAAAAATAATAACCAAAAGGAGATTAGAATCAATTCAAATGATTTCAATAGGGATACAATTTTTGTTTTTGTATTCATAGTAGCCATTGTAATCTCCGCTTTCTTCACCAGTCCGGAGGTAGATCATGTCTACAAAAATTGGCATATTATTGGGATAAAGGAAGTGATAGGATTGGGTGCTGGAATTGTTCTTACTTTTTTCTTGCCAGGATATTCAGCACTGTTACTCCTAACGAGAAATTACGAAATAAATCCTGTTTTGAAGGTGTTACTAGCATATTTGTTAAGCATGATGATTACGGGTGTAACTGTGTATCTCTCTGAGATGTTTTTTGACAACAATGTTGCCCTAAATAAGACTTTGATCCTTGTGATAAATGTCTCATTGCTTGTATCTGTATTTATTTATTATCGTACTTACAGAGTCAATTATTCAGTTAACTCTGATTTCCATTACTTAATTTCTAGTTCAAGTAGTAACGTAATGAAAATACTAAAATTCCACAATTCAGAATTTATTGTTTTTGGAAGTCTTTTCACAATACTCATTATTTGCACAAATTATCTTTACGGGGGCATAACAATAGGTGATCAATGGTATCACCAAAATCGTGCAATGCTGTTCATGTCAGGTCAATTTAAAGAATTTGTACTTACAAATGGAGATGAAATATATCCCCCATTACAATCGGCGTTACTAGCTGGCCTCACAACTATTTCAGGTACTCCAATAGTAAATACTTTCGCGTCGATTGCTTTTCTAAATATAACTGCGGTGTTTGCTTTTTATTTCTTCTGCTCAGCATGGTTCCCAAGAGATAGTAAGAAGGCTGCATTGTTTGCAGCTTCTCTCTTTCTTATATCTTCCGGATTTGGATGGATTTACATAATCTCTTTAGAGGGAACAAATCCTATCGATTCACAAATTGAGTCCATTGCTACGTTTGTTGAGGACAAAATTAAAGTCACTGATATACGACTGTCTGCTAATTTTATGATTGCTGCGTTTCCTGATTTTAGTACAGCTCTAGTATACATATCTCTACCGGCAGGATTTGTTCTTCTCGGCCTGGTTCGTGTTGCAATAGATAATAGATTTCGCTACATGATATTACTATTACTGGTTACAATTTTAGGGGTATTATCACATGATGAATTTTACATTTTCATAATACTTGCTTCACTCTTGCCTTTAATTTATAATATACAGAAAAAAAATTATCTATATATTGGATTACTTATCGCATTTGCATTAACCTATGCAGTAGATTCAATATCCCCTGAGAATTATTTTACTTTTCAAAATATTTTTGGAATGCCACTGCTTCAGCTTTGTACTATATTTACATCATTCATGTTTTCGCTTTACTTATTACGACAACGTTTTACTAAACGATTATCCATTTCATTCTCTTCAATAATACCCGCAAAGACAGTTTTCACGTATTTGCGTAGAATATATTTGATACCAAAACTAGTGCTTGTTGGATCTGTTGTATATCTGTACTTGTTATGCTTTATTGTGTGGGATCAACTTCCACCGGATATTCTAGATGTTCACACCCAGAAATATAACACCCCGTGGTATTTGTATCCCATGAGACTGGGCATAATAGGATTAATTGGTCTAGCATCAATTCTTTCTTATGCATTCAAGAAATATGAGAAAGTGGTATTTGTGTTTGGAATACTAATTGCTATTGCACTTCTTGCCGGGCCATATTACAATGAACAGAGATTCAACAAATATGTAATGGCTGGTATGATCGGCTTTGCGGCATTCTTGCTTTTCAAATTAGTGAACTATATCAAAGAGAAGAAACCGGCTCTCAATGGTATTATTGTGTCGACAATAATTCTAACCGCAAGTCTTTCCACATTAATGTATGTAGGGTACAATGCGCTTGTCATTCAGACCCAGGATTACACCCATGCTTTGGATAGAAGAGATTTTCCTTCTGAGGAGGATTTGAGAATGTTTGACATGTTACGTTCCAATATTCAATTTGGTCCAAATCCCTACAATATTGTAAGTTTCTCAAATGAATATAATTTCCGAGAAGGAGGCATCATGTCCAAGCTTCACGCTTTCACAGGTTTGCCATATGCGAAAATTTCTCGAACTGGGTATCTATTGAATGCTTCCTCACTAGAATTATTCTATCAGCTATTAGGAAATAGTAATACTAAGTATATATTAATACCAAGTAAGAGTATCAATTCACAATCTATAGATGGACCAATGAGATTTGCTCTTGAAAATTTTCAACAAATTTATCAAAATGACAATTATACCGTTATCAAGGTCCCTCAATTGCATGGACCATCCACATCTAAGAGCGAAATAGGAATCATTTACTTGAAAGATAAATTGTCCTTATCTGAATTGCTTCACGAAAGACAATTGAATGTTAGTAACTCTACGTTCACTCTTAAAGCAAATGATTTGAAATTCATTGATACAGATAGTAAAAATAAAAATACCGTCCTTAATGCATACAAAAAGAACGGCGGAAAAACAATATGGTCAACGGAGTTTGGTGAATCTGAGTTAAATTATATTGATTTTAGATTTAGGATATTAGGAGAGAATAAGACGGGTAAAGATTCGGCAGGTTTAAGGTGGATTGAGGGTGGTACTACATACTTTGTTACTCTTACAAATAACGGATTGGAATTAAGGCGTCAACTCTCAAATGAGGATAATAATGTACTATTGGCTCAGAATTCCGAAGTAAAAAAGAAGGATTGGATCGGGTACTCGATTAAAATTCGTATTCTTGAAAATTCAATTAACATATTTGTAGATAATTTGTTGAAAATGAAAACCCAAAGAATTCCTTCAGAACATGCGATAGGAATTTCAAAGATAGGAATATTTTCGGAGAATAATGCTGTTGAATTTGATCCGATTATTTTGGCAAATATCAATTCATCGGAAACATTCTACAATATACGGGATAATTATGATAATTATTACCCTATCAGCTCTCTAGCTCTCTCTCCAAGTAGATATGATACTTTTTTGGCAGACGACTATTCTGTGTTATCAAAAAAGACAATTGTAATACCATTTGATTCTCCTGAGTGGAATGATATTCAGTTTAACAGGTATTTGGACTATGCTAGAACCGGAGGTACTCTAGTAATAATCAATTCAAACAACAGTGTTGAAGGCAAATTCGCAAAGATGTTACTACTTCAAAATTTCAGCAATACTACGGAGAAATTCACAGGGATTCAAATGGACGGTAACCAAAATGCATTTCTGAATATTAGCGGTAACACAAGGAATCTTAAAATTAATCCCGAGTTAGGCTTTCATATTCTCGGAAGATATGTAAGCACTGAAACTAACCAAAGTCATCCTTTTGTAATTGAAAAAAAAATTGATGATGGTCGAATCATTTACATTAACGCTAAAGGATATTTTGATGCAATAAATAATGATCCAATGAAATATTTTTCATCTCTTTCCAGCTTGCCAGATATATTAGTACCTTATTCAAGTAATCAAACCATATCTCAAAGTACCTCAAAGCCAATTAAAAGATTCATTGGAGATCTAGAAATGAATGGTAAAATTTCTATAAATGCGTCATCAATTATGATAATTAATGGTTCAATGGATTTACCTGGTTTTAAGGCTAAAACCGTTTCCGTGTTTGATAAATACGGAAAACTCGAAAATCATTTTGAGAATTTGTCAATATTAAATGCTATAACATCAGGAAGCTACGAAATATCCATTGAAACATCAGGCGCCATGACTTTACCTGAGGGGCTATCTCAGCGTGACTACGTACAAATGTCTATTCCAAACGAATTTAATTTGACGCTAACACTTCTTGACAATAAAACTAGTCATGCTGAATTTCCTTTTATGAATAATTCGGCTATAGATGTTTTAGAATTTGCAAATGAATCAAGAATTATTTTTACCAGTGTCAAAGCTCCGATTCCTTTGGAGTCTGTTTCTTTCCTAATGAAGAATCCAATAATCTCAGTTGACGGAGATATAAGGTTCGACAAAACTAATTTTCATGGAGAGTCAACGAATCCTCCCCTCAATGTCGCTGGCAGTGCGGTGGTTGGATTCGATTTCATAGATGATTTTGAAGAATTATATCGAAAGGGGATTAGAACTCAACACTTGAGTTACCTAGGGTCAATATCCATCGATGATGAAATAAAGCAATCAAATCGGGAATTAAAACTCCCAGGGGATATTTCCGCTGATGTTAGAAAAAGAGGATTGGATGTTCCGCTACACAGTATTTTAGGAACTTCAAATAATTTTGCACTTATTATGGCAGTTAGTATTGGTACGATAATCGTGACTTGGTTGATAAGAAGGACCGATTTCCACTGATGACTAAATTATTTGATGTAGAATAATTCCATCTAAAAAGGGCTTTTTCGTCATAGGATATGATCCCATTGTGCAGTAACTATATTGATTCATAGGGCTAATTGTCTTTATCTAGTCCCCTACACTATGAGTAGTTTAAGGAGAGTTGTTCATTTATCTCGACAGTATAGTAAAGTGCTGTCTGATACTTGTATTCACCAAAATCCCATGTTCCATATAATCGCTCTACCTCATTTGGAGATTTTGGACAGATTCAATGGTAAGAAATGAATTCGTTGAAAATCCCAGTATAGACTATATATGAGAATCATACTCAATTCTCCAAATATATGAAGACAATCTTGGTGACAGGAGCAGGAGGCTTCATTGGCAGTAATTTGGTGCGTGCTTTGCTGAGCGATAAAAAATACGAGCTCATTCTCACTGATAAAAATGGTCCAAGAAATGATTTATCTGAAATATATGATACGCATAATCAACGAATAACATTTTATGATTTAGATATAATGAATAGGGAGTCTGCATTTAATATATTCAAGAACCAGAAAATAGATACTTGTGTTCATCTAGCAGCTTTAGTTAATGTTGAGGAATCTATAAAAGATCCAGACATGACTTTGGATGTAAACGTAAAAGGTACAATCAATATACTTGATGCCTGTTCCCAAAATCATATCGATAATTTCGTTTTTGCTTCATCGGCTGCGGTTTACGGTCATCCTACAAGTATTCCAATAACTGAAGAACATCAATTGAATCCCGTATCCCCCTACGGCATTAGCAAACTACTTGCCGAAAAGCATGTTTCGTCTTACATGAATTCGAAAAAGATTCGAAACACCATTTCACTTAGAATTTTTAATGCTTATGGGGAAGGTCAATTTGGTAACGTAAGTGTAATAACAAAATTTGCCAAGAGGTTATCAAGGGGTTTAGCTCCTGTTATTCATGGTACTGGAATGCAGAAACGTGATTTTGTTTCTATAAATGATGTTGTTAAGGCCATGTTATTATCAATCAAATCTATGGAAGATAGGAATGATCGACTTGAGTCTGTATCTCATTCGGTATTCAATATAGGAACAGGAGTTGCAACGACTATAAAAGATCTGTCCGAACAAATGATTAAACTTAGTGGGCTAGACCTTCAGCCTACTTACGTGGAGGGAAATCATGAAGCTGATATCAATGCAAGTTGTGCTGATATCACGAAAGCTAAAAACTTCCTGCATTTTTCCCCAAATACCAATCTTTCATTAGACCTTGAGAGAATAATCTCATCCATGGTCACAACACAAGTCAAATAGGTTTGATACTTGATTGATCACAATTATTGTCTCATATGAAAATGGTATTGGGTGAAGATTCCAAAATACTACCGCCAGAATACAGAAATTACCCCAAGACCCATAATGCATAATCCACCATATGATACAGGTGGGACACTAACAACTAACCCAACAATTGCCAAACCAATACCAGAGCAGATCGTAATTATTTCACCCATTCTTCGTTGATTTTTCATCGTGCAAAAAAAAGTTGTAGGCAGCTATTATAAAAGCCTATGTAAATTGAATTGAGGTCTATCACCCGATTTGCAGCACCTTCCTGAATGTCCCGTTATTGCAGCAGAACTGTAAATTAAATTCTGGTGGATTATCGGGGAATTCACCCCACTAGTGTAAAACGGGTGATGAAAAAAAAGGGAGTATTACTCCACCCATTCAGAGTATGTCAGTTTGATTGTCAGAACTCTCGAAAATTTTGGTAAGATTAGTCTTGTAGTCGTCCACCAACTGTTGTATGCTGTCAAGGTTAGGCGGTTCTTGCTCTGTTGCATTGGATACAGCATCTTCAAAATTATCTGTCAGTACTCTGAATTCTTCCCGCCAATTATCAATGAGGGCAGAGGCTTGTTGTTGTAAACTTGTACCTATAGAGCCCATCAATGCTATTCCCGTTAATAATGCCACAATTGTGTAGAGTGAATTCATCGACTATCTTAAGTATGCATTCTATGTAAGTCTTCCAGTCAATTCTAAAAAAAGAGAATCATCGGAGTGTTTAAATCAATTTCAATTATTTAGAGGATTGACTATCTTAACAGCGAGTCAAATACATGACTGGTGCTTTTCTTTCACCGGATAATCACCAATCAATCAATTAAGTTCAAAGGAATAACAAGATTTTTCAATTTAGAGTTTATGTAATAAAATCACTTTCAAGCGTTTATCATAGTTGGTCGCCCGCTCGTTACCATAATTGTAATTTGAATTGTCTAATTTCTAACTCGATATTAAGGTGATTGAATTTATCGTAACCCTGTGAATTCCAGGAACAAGAATTTAAGCAACTAGAGCAAAATCAGTATGTTGGTAAGAATCCTATACCAGAAGCCGCATGATAATTCCGATTCCGACAATTTTTACATTAGTATCCCCAAAGATTGGAGTGGAGCAGGCGATGAAGAGGTTACCGTGATCATAGACGATGTTTGTGTAGTTGTACCACAAACAATCGCTGGTGCCACAGGCGAATTAATCGTTTTAAGGCTGCTTGAAGCGATGATTAATGGAGACATTATAGATGCGGGAGACGTGCAAAAGGCCGTCGAACACATATTATGATAAAAGTAGGCTAGTTTGCTAGGATCAGGTCCCAGATTCATTCTAATTCTAAATGACAGTTAACAGACACTAGTTCACAAGCAAGATTTACTCGTAAACTATGATGAACAGTGGATTGTAATAAAAAAATTGATCAGTTGATGGCCTGCCGAATAGTTTCTTTTACTTCCAAGATTCTCCCGTTATTTGGATCTAATTCCAAGACCCTGTCTATCCACGCAACAGCCTGTTGATGCTGACCTGCACCGAATAGCGAATCTGCCTTTCCGCCTATAGCATATTCATCATGTGGATCTATCGCAAGAACTCTGTCGTACATTATGATTGCCTCTGGATATTGTCCTAACTCCCTTAATGCAGCACCTTTACTGATCAAAGCCATTAGGTTTGTTGGATCAATACTCAACGCTTTATCTAGCCAAGTTATGGCTTGTTCACCTTTACCTAGACTCACCAGGTCTGTCCCTTTTTGAACTAGTGCCGGAACATTGTTCTGATTTACTGCAAGAGCATTGTCGTACCAATTAATTTTAGAATTTAGAGATTCCAATACAGAAGCATGGACTGGAAGTACTTGGAGAGACGCCACAGAAACTAATATGGCTAAGGCGACCAATGCAGAAGCTAAAATGATTTGATTTTCATCCTTTGATTTTGAAATATCCAATTTTGATATCGTTACTCCTTTCAATATCATTACTCTCCAATCACTATATTCCCATAAACAGCGTTCAAATTGTGAAATATTCGGATACAATCATAACTATCAAAGACATAGTTTTCTCCTTTAATTTCCATAGGTATCATGTTATTGATGGGGATTTCTTTTCTACACAAATCACAAAATCTACCACTTTTCATAACTACACCTAGCCTTGAATAGTATAAGAAAGGTAGCGTTACAAACCACTATATAGTGTTAGATTGTGTTACATTGCAATTTATCGTTCTTATTTTCACGGAGATCAAATTGATATGCCGATATGATGTGCGTTCATCACATTGGCAAACATCTTGAAAGATTCCCGCCATAGCGATCGAGGAATGCCAAAGAACGAATCTTATAGAACATAGTATCTCCGGCTCTTTTATACTATGTCGTACAAGGCTAAATAACGCAACCAGAAACAGCTGATGGGTATTTGATTGTTTCTTGTTCATCATTCAATCATTCAACTCTTCCCATCAGTTGTTTATTTTACTTAAGAACTCGATAAAACCTTTACTTAATTTACCTTAGAAGTTATTTATGCTACTTAGAACAATATTTTGTGGAAAGTGAGAAGCTATGACTCTTGTGGAGGAAAAGTCAAAATAACTGATTGGATTTCTTGACATTAGGTTTGTCCAAGATGTCACAACAGATTGGAAAACCCTCAAAATTTCACTGAGTGTGAGAATTATTTGTACCTTGATGTTACCTATATTGTAGACATAATCAAGACATCATCTCAAGCGAAATTGATTTGAATAAGATTCAAATTGAACTTTTTGAAAAATGCGAGCTGCAAAATATTAGTTAATATTTTGATATACATACATGATGTTATATCTCAACCTAGTTAGACATTATTTTGCTTATTTGAAAATAGATTGAATATCTTCTTTATTATCAATAATTTATCAAATTCTTGGTCTTTAGCTATCCACAATATTGTGGATACAGTATAGACTGGCAGGAAATCCCCAAGGAATGGAATAAATTCGGCAAGATTCATTACAACTGAAACTTTACTCTTAGTTATCAGATATAATAAACTAGTAACAATGACATCAAATATGTCACCTATTATGGGGACTCCAAATATTGGAGCTGCCAAAAAATCAAGGATATCTGCTACAATCGATATCCCCAGTGCCAATCCAGCACGAATTTTGAAAAAACGTCCCTTCTTTTTATGAATAGATTAGTTCCCTCTTGATAAAAATAGAATCAGCAAGTGATTTATGTCTTATTACTCTACTATTTTCTATTCCTGCAGTATATGAGAAACCGTGATATTACGATATCAGTACATCTTAATATTCTGGAATTGGTATCGAATTTTTCTCCAACAATTGATCGTAAAATTAATTAGTTGTTCTGACCTTGATCTCTAATATATGTAAAGATCCAGCTTAGGACAGTTTCATTTCGTTGTGCGAATTATCACTATTTTGTCAGTCGCAGATTCTGCCCCAAGTATCTCTCCAGTACGCCCTAGCAATTGGCGTACCTTAGCATCAGGGCTGGGGAATGGAAACGATTGAAATTCTTCTAATGATGGGCTGAATCGTACAATGGCATTAGAACTAAAATCACTGATCCAAACTATATCTTTATCATCAACAAATATTGCATATGGTTGGGGGTTTTGACCTGGCAATTTCCATTCTTTCCATTTCTTGGTAACAGGGTCATACATACCCAGGCTGCCAGCGTTCCATTCGGTGATCCATAAACGACCTGTTGAATCAGACCAGACGCGTCTTGCCCCTTGATCTACTGTTGGTGGGTTTAAGACAGTTGCGTTTCCAGTATCCAAATCTACTTGAGCAAGAAAGTTACCTGCTAACGATACGAAATAAACTTGCCCGTCAGGTGTAGTGCAGATACCATATGGGCCCTGCCCCTTGGGAGCTTCGAAAACTTTCATTTTTCCAGTATTTGGATCTAAACTTCCATAAATACCTCCTTGACCAGTAAACCATAGAATACCATTGTGATCAAAGGTAGCAGTGTTTAGGTTTGCATTCCCAGTATTTTCAGGCAATCGAAACACCTTAACGTTCTCAGTAGTAGGATCAACTCTTACAATGGCATTGAGTCCGCCATCTGTAATCCAAGGAGCTCCGTCCGGACCTACAATAACTCCATGGGGTGCGGAACCTTGCCCTAATCCAATATGATGTGACTTCCCAGAGATTGGATCTAGTATGCCCAATTCTCCCAATCGCTGTGCAGTGTACCAAACCGATCCATTCTTTGCAGGTGCTACGTCATGTGGATGGGAACCTGGCGGAACTGTAAATTCCTTTATAAAAGGAGTTGTATCGGACTGTCCAAACGCGACACTATAAAAAATGGGAAAGACAAAGATTGATACTAGAAATAAGCACAATTGACTTGTCATTGATATGATATTACCATCGCCATCTTATTTTATTTTTAACCCATTTTTCTACGTCAGGATTGAGTTTTAATAAATGGGCCCAAGGGGATTTGAACCCCCGGCCGACCGGTTATGAGCCGGTCGCTCTAACCAGGCTGAGCTATGGGCCCGACAAACTTTTTCGATATTGAAATATGTATAAAGGTTTTGAATATGGTAAAGTATCTAAAATTGCCCAGGAATCTTCAAATATGAAGTAAATATTGGGCTAGTTGAATGATTTTACATATTTTTCATAGACTGCATCCAATAGCAAATTTTGTGCGTCAAGAGATTTTACGGCTGATTCAACACAAGCCTCATATTTATGATCGGGAATTTCTCTGATCATATCCCTCCATACAGCCGCATGTCTGATATCTGCTTCCTGATGAATTTCAAAATAGTTTGTTGAATCGGAGCTTGATAAATTGTAAAACTTATTCAATCCTTGAATCTTTGTTTTGCTTATATTTGGCAAGTCCAGCTCATATGCATACATCGCACATACAGCCTCATCCAATGAATGTTTAGTTAATTCCACGAGTGAAGATACGGCTTTCTTCGTATTTTCATCACAAACATGATTCAATAGATCTTTCTTTTTTACTCCTAAAGAAGTGGCAAAACTTATCCATGGCTCAATATGACTTTCTTCATCTTTTTGGCTCTCTTCTACTGTACTCCTTAGTTTGGATTCGCCCATTTTCAACACGATATTGTTAACCAATTCTGGAACCACTTTCACTAATTGAAAATATTCCATGGAATATCCTTGCAAATGATCAATGTTTAATTCACCGTTTGACCACATCTTATAGAAGGGATGCTTCAAAAGACTCCTTTTGTCGACTTCTTGATCTAACTTGTAAATCAGTTTGTTCATCAGTTACGATCATCACTCACCTATAATAAAACCTTGTGCGATATAATTTTTCTCAATTAATCTTGTGCAGTCTAAATTAAGCTCAATGCTTTCAAACAAATGGAATACAGAAACTATAAACAAAAAAATTATGAATCTATTGGCCGTAAAGTATTATATTGTGATTTATTCTTCATCCTAGTGGCTCCGGTGGTGTAGTAATCGTACCATAGCAAAACGATTGCACAATCCGGTCAAGCATTGTGGCCTTTCAAGTCGCAGATCCCGGGTTCAAATCCCGGCCGGAGCATTATTAATTAATCTTAGAATAAGTAGCATTGTGAAAAATCCTGGGAGCTACTAATTTGAAATGACAGAAGAGCTTCATCGAAGGAATTCTGTAAAAGAATTAAATATCAATGAATGAACACTAGTCTAGGCTAGATTCCTTTCTTGAATAGAAGAAATATTGAGGCAAATCCACTTTTGGAGCAATTCAGTTCTTATTTGTCAAGAATTGATAAATATCTTGCAAGAGAATTAGATCTCTACTCTTGGTCTGAATTTTACACACCCTTGAGATATGCGTCAGATGGTGGGAAACGTATTAGACCGTTAATACTAATTTTGTCGGCAGAGACAATAATGGCCAATAAGAAAATAACTTCAGACATAACGGAAGACATGTTTCTAGCATCATGTGCGATTGAATTACTCCACACAGAATCTGTAATTCATGATGATATAATAGATAAGGAAGATACCCGAAGAGGAAAGCCATCATTCCATGTTAAATATGGATACAACAGTAGTATTCTTACAGCTGATTTTGTTCTTGGCATAATTTTGAATATCTGTACCAAAATTAACAATGCGAGGGTATCAGCAGAATTGTCAATGGCAGCAACGAAGATGAGTGAGGGCGAAATGATGGAAATAAAACTCACCAAAGATCCTTCCCTAAAAAACGATGACTACATTAAGGTCATTGAACACAAGACTGCGTCGTTGTTTGAGGCGGCATCAAAAATAGGTTCCCTATTGGGAGGAGGGAACGAGGAAGAAATTTGTGCAATGGGAAGTTTCGGACATTTGATCGGGATAGCATACCAGATACATGATGACATTATGGACTGGAATAATGAGGATAGATTGTTTAACATTTTGGTTAGGAACAATGAACAATCAGTTGAATTCATAGATAGGATGGAACAATTGTACATTTCATATACATCCAAGGCGAAAAATGAATTAAAGAAAATAAGTGATTCTGTCTCAAAGAAACATCTGGAACACTTGACTGATCTGACTTTTCTTCAATTCTGACTCTAGTATGAAATTCTAATTTTTTCTCTTTCTGTTTGCCCGCGACTGACAGTCTATTGCATTTTGGGATCTATATGAATTTATGAAATGTAATGCAAATTTATCCGCGCTTTTTTCCGAACCTCTATGTTCCATTCCCCTGAATCGTAAATGGTGATAAAACTCGTGAAGAATGACAAAAGGGTTGTAAAATATATCAGAATTTGTCGCATAGATACGCCTTTGATTTCCCACGTATACAGCATGAACTGTCTTTCTTTTACCCTTAATGGTACCAACAACGACTTCTGGAGCTTGAATGCTATAAAAACTAGAAAGAAGTTCAAGTGATTTCTCTGTTCTCTTATTTAGTATGAGCTTTACTATCATTGCCTGGGTTTTGGGATCTGGAAGCTCCATAATTATTTCAACTTACTTCATTGGACCAGAAAATGTATTCTGAATATCCAAATAGACTGAATATAATGTGAAATCATCATCGATGTCGAAATTGAATGGTGCCTTGTTATTCACTTTTTGTGTCTTCTTCAAGATCATCTTCTATATATTCAAAATCATCTTCAAGATCATCTTCAAAATCATCTTCTATATCCTCATCCTCGTTGGAAACATTGTCATTTTGTTCAGCTCTCAAATTCCTTGCCATTCTCAATATTAACTCAATATTATACCCACATACAAGGTAATTAATAATTTTTTAAAACCAAACTCTTATTGTTCAATGGTCTGCAATTCTACCAGTCAATCTTCAAATCAATACCTAGAGTTTGTCATGAATGGCTAACTTGTCATGGTGACCAAGAGATATGATTTGATTATTTTCAGATCTGGGCAGCAACTTTATAATTATTCTTGTCCAGAATAATGTTTACAATGATTAATACAATAGGCGGTGTAGTTATAATGGTATCAGACCAAGCACAAGCAGTGAAATTTTATACAGAAAAGATTGGTTTTGATATTAGAATGAATGTTCCTTTCTTTGGCGGAAAATGGATAGAGGTTGCACCCAA
>JAICQW010000161.1 GCA_025937665.1 Nitrososphaeraceae archaeon
AAGATACTATCACATGGTCCGCATCTACAGCTACTTGAGATTCTCCACCATCTATACCTTCATTATTTAGTTTACCAAGTTGAGTGACATTATCCATTTTGAAATCTTTATGACCTTTGATTAATACGATTTCTGTGGCTTTATTGTCCCTTCTATCCCACGCTATATAATATTCATGTGCATTTGCAGCTATTTTGGGATAGGTTTCCATGTCACCTACCCCAATCTCCGTTAATTCTCCAAATGTTTTACCTGCATCATTACTCTTACTTAATAATATGATATTACTCGTTTCCATTCCGAAGCTATTCCAAACAACGTAGACATTTTGTCCTTCTGCAGCCAGTTCAACATGATATGGACTCAGTGAATTACGACTTATCACAATACTATTAGAAAATGTCTTCCCACTGTCTGAGCTTTTAGAGAACATTATCTCTCTTTCACCTGAGGAATCGTCTACCCATACAACGTAGATAAGATTTCCAACACTTGCGATTTGTGGATGTTCTGAAAATCCTGCGTTATCACTTAGGTTTATGGGCGATCCAAAATTATCTCCATTATCGTTACTTTTTTTAAAGAATATATCATAATTGGTAGTTCCATAGCTGCCTACAGATTCCTGCCAAACTATGTATATATTATCCGAGGATGAGCTTATTTGTGGATATACAGAATCATCGTCATTTTGAGTGAGATTGTTTGTTTCACTAAGATTCGATTTTTCTGAGACTTTTTGTAATTGTTCAGTTTCTGTACCACTTCCCTGAGCGACTGTTAATGATACTATTATGAGTAATGTAACTATTAATACTTGATATGAAGGAGCTTTCATGTTGTGTTAGTATATCTTTCTAGTTATTTATCTGTACATTGTAATATTTCATGATTACCCTGTTAGAGTCGAACTTGTCATGAAGATAAAGATATTCGGCGGAGAAATTCTAATCGCTCATGTGATTTCTTAATTATTGGAATAACTATGAATTGTTATCGTTATTATCATTTTATACTCGAGCTATTTGATAACTGGATTAGTATTCCTGTTTTGCCAAATCCCCCTCCCCATCTCACAGGAGCTTCCTTTATTAAATATTCCAAGATTGTAGAAAGAACTTATGTCTCATCTCACTGTATTTGATCAAAATAATTACAAACCACGATTCCAAAATGCTTATGAATACCTTAATAATATTAAACTTGAAATTAGAGGATTAAAATCTTCAATAGAACTAGAAGTTAACGATATTGTGTGTATTGTTGGAATTTCAGAACTCACGAATATACTTTTAACAAGAATTGGTGTATGTTGCTTACTTCCCAGAAGATCTTGTGGTTTTATACCCAATGAATCTCGTAATTCAAATGTGTTAGTTATAGATGCGGGCAACAGTATAGATGTATATCAATATGTAGAGTTTGCAAAACAGTATGGATTGGATACCACACAAGTTTTACAAAGAGTAGTGGTAACAAGAGTTTTTACATTATATCAGCTTGTGCATCTAATAGTCTATAATTTACCAAAGATGATTCATAAATTCAATGCTAAATTAATATTGATTCCAGATTTGTTTGATATGTTTAGTCAAGATCAAATAGATATCAAGGAAGCTAAATTATTAATAAAAGAAATTATGGATGCAATGTTTAAATTATCACATAAAAATAAGGTCTTGTTTATAACTTCAATACTATTAAATAAACTTCTTTCTATTTCAGATTTATATTACAAAACTCTACTTCCTTTGTTTAATAAAAGTATAGAAATTATTCAAAGCAAATCTAGTGATCGAATTACCATGAAAATAAATGAATCCAAGCATGTTACTAATTGTGTTACCATTAATAGAAAATATGTTATATCCAAAAGGGACTTACTAATAGTTTCTAACAAGTAGATGATATCATGGATAGGACAATCTCATCATTCAGAATCTCAAGTATAATTGAAGAGCGAAAATGGAGACAATTTTGGAATTTACTTGAAAAAGAAGACAAGAAGATTTTTGATGAAATGTTCTTACTTGCCCGTCTGTATAATGCTGCATCTTATCAATGTATCAGACCTGTCAGAATACAATCTATTTTAATGTCCATCGTATTTCACCATTATAAAAAATTGTTTCAATTGTATAAAACTGATATAACATTTGCAAAAATAGATCTAACTTAAAAGTGTGGTACTATGAGCTTATTTCCAGATGACGACATTCTAATACGAGAAATCGAATCATGGAAAGGTTTTGCTGATATGTTATGTTCGGCAGACAGGGAATTATTTTTACAAATGTTAAATGATTGCCATAGATATAGTAACGCCATAAATGCCAAGGGAGAGCCATTCCCAGCTGAAGCTTTATTGATGACCCTGGTATTTATACAACATAAAATGATTAGTTGGTTGATAAAATATCAACATAAAATAAAAAATTAAAATAATCGACTGCTCATTCCAGAAAAGACATAAAATATCACATTAGCCAAAAATCAAGTATTCTAATTACAATCTAAAATAAATAAGATAAGTCAAGTTGTTTGTTAATGGTGAGTGTTCTTTGGCGTGATTCATGGCTAAAACCCCTATCAGTTCATGATATAGAAACAAAACTTTGTAAATCCTGCAAGAAAATTTTAAAAGATAAAGATTTTGTTACATCCTGTGAATTCTGTGATATTGGTGTAATGCATGATAATTGTGCTAATGACCACATCTTGAAAAAACATAAGGTAGAAGTTAACAAGAAAATAGAACTACACAAGGACAAACCATTACATGAATTTCAATAAAGACTGCAAGTTATTTGAAATTATTAAGCAATCATAAGCAATTCCACTTTATGTTCTTAGGATAAGTATCGAATATGACGTTCATTTAAATATTAACGCGGCGAGTTCACAGTAAGTGATTTTTTAGTCAAAAAGAATCCACCAAATTAAAGAATTTTTCGACCGAAAAGATTATTTATAGGAGGTAGAGAATTTTATGAGGATGAACAAATACGTACCTGTTTTGCTGATGTTTGCAATAGTATTTTCAGCAACGCAACTTTTAACATGGAGTACGGCAGAGGCTGGGAAGTATCCGAGATTAAGAGCTGACGCGGGAGATGATTTCAAAGCTTTCGAAAATCAAGAAGTCAAACTAGATGGTTCTGATAGCAAAGGTGCTTTCAAAAAATTTGTTGACTTTGAATGGGAATTGGTCCGAGTAAATGGCGCCAAGGTAAATAATCAACCATTTGAGATAAACAACAATGATGAAAAACAAGCATCATTTATGGCTCCAGAAGTACCATCAGGCGAAATTACTTATGAGTTCAAACTCAAAGTTCGCGATACGGTTGACAGAGAAGATGATGATATCGTCACCGTACATGTGGTGAATCAACAAGTTCCACTTGGACCTACATAGCACCGCACTACTGAAGGCATAACGTAGAACAAAAAACTAGATACAACAACTGACCAATAAGCTTTAGCGATGAGAACTGTTTCGGTTTTCATCGACTCATTTTATTTATTTATTCTATCCCACTCTGCATTTCCTTTAGTTTTTGAACTCGCTTTTCCACTGGCGGATGGCTGGAGAACAGATTAGCAATAGAACTACCAGAAAGAGCTGGAATAATAAAGAATGCATTCAATTTTTGAACATTTTTCAATTCATGAGGTGGAATAACTTTGATTTTACCACTTATTTTGAGAAGAGCGGTGGCCAATTTATCAGGTTTACCAGTCATAATGGCCCCACCCCTATCTGCAGAATATTCTCTGTACCTTGAAATTGCCCTAATAATCAGGAAACTTAATACCCAGGTTACGACTGCAACTAGCAATACAATTACTCCAGATCCGGCAGAATTTCGATTTCTGGTTTGCATTCCCCCATAAAATCCGAATTGCATGAGATACCATGCTACCGTAGAAAATACACTTGCTAGTGTTAAAACTAAAACATCCCTGCTCCTAACATGGGTTAATTCGTGTCCAATTACGGCTTCAAGCTCATCATCGTCCAATAGTTCCAAAAGCCCCGTAGTTACTGCAACCAGCGAGCTTTTAGGACTCTTACCTGTTGCAAATGCATTTGGAACATTAGAATTGACCATTGCGACTTTAGGTTTTGGGAGTCCATTGTTGGTGGAAAGTCTTTCCACAATTTCATGGAGTTTAGGATATTCCTCTCTCGAAATGATTTTGGCACCGGAACTCCATAAAACTATTTTGTCGGAAAAATACCACTGCGCTAAAATCATTACAGCTGCAATTATTGCAAGTGGGATGTATCCCACACCAAGATAGTGAAGTATGCTCAAGAATATGACATACAATATGCCCAAAATACCGAAGCTCAAAACCATTCTGACCCTCAGACCAGAATCTCCTTTCCATCTAGTGTCCATAAATTATGTATTATGATATAACATGTTTACCTAATTAACATGCTGAATTCTTTTAGTCTCACATCAGATTAACTGATAATGAGTAGTATG
>JAICQW010000297.1 GCA_025937665.1 Nitrososphaeraceae archaeon
AATCAGAACAAACCATTTGGTTTCAAGAGATTTTCCTGCGCGTTATGATAGTTCTTACTCCTCAGAAGCTCAACAAGCATAATAACAAGTTGACCGTTCGGATACTTTTTTGGATTTCGTTCCATTCGAATTCTTGCTAGAAACAGATCTTCTTATTACTTTGGTATAGGTATATTCACGCACGTCTTAAGATGTTAGATTATAGGGAAACGAACTGGAGATATAGGGAGGGACTAGAAACCCATAATTATAGACTACTCTTTAATTAGGTATTGTCTCGACAGACGGTACAAGAGCAGAAAAGCGAACCGAACGGTTGTCGCTCCTAAAGTTTTTTCGTGGAAGTAGGAGGTCTCAATTTCTCGATATATGTAGTAATTTTAAGAAAAATGATATACATTTTTCCTTTGACGAGAATAAAAGATTTCACATCACAATATTGGGATTCCCAGTTATTGATCCACTTCATTACGAAAAATTAGCGAAAAAATCAATAAATTTATTGAATTGACACAAACAAACATCGAAGTCAATTTCAATTTGATAAGGTTAGGAACCAAATATGAAAACAGAAGCACATTAAAACCAGTTCCTGGTGTTAGTAACGGTACGATAATAGCTTTAGGGTGCTCCGTATCTAACAAGAAGTTTATTACCTATGGAAATATGTTGACCTCATTTCTATTGAACGATAAAAATTTGAGTAATATGCTGGGAAAAAGATTTAGACGTAGATTTCCTATAGTTTGGTGCACCATTGGTTATTATACTACAGATTTCGTAATCTCAGAGGACCTTGAAACGCTATTCAGTAAATACAAGAAATTGAATAAATCTTTTTTCAAAATTCCCTGTTCTGATGTTGAATTGGGAATGTCACACTACAAGGATCTTCGTGATTGGAAATCACTTGAAAAATTCAAATTGTCAAGAGGTTGGTGAATTTATGTTTTCATTTGTAGAAGATTTCTGTACTTGTTTGTATAAACAAAGAGTGATTATTCCAAAATGCTTATCAATATTAACTTGTTTACGCCTACTTTCTGACTACCATCCCATATCCATACTGGTTCTTGTGAATGGCAAAATTAAGTCGATTCTGGCATGATAATGGAATAATTGGTATTCGTTATCTCCAATACGTTCTCTTCTATCTTTTTTTTCAATGATTTAATTGCAGAATCGAGTTCATTAATGTTATTTCTTGTTTCTTCTACCTTTGAAATGTTCTCTGAACGATATTTTTCGTATATTTCTGTTTTAGATTTCATGTCTTCTAGGTGTCTCATATTTTTAAGATTAACTGACGATTCCATTCGCATCAGTTGTTCTTTCAAATTTTTGATGTCGGATGAAAGTGAAGGAAGGGAGTTTTCAATTTCTTCTATCTGATGTATTGTCTTTTCTGGATCTTTAATTTGAATGCTCCTGTCAACAATATGTTTCCTAAGGTCGCGGAATAATTCCATGTACTGCGATCCATCACTAAAAATTTCCAAAGGTTCATTTTGAAGTATCGCCAGTTTGCCTTGAGTTTCCTTAGAGGCTAAATATGAGAATTTTGTTATTGGGCGAGAAAGATTAGAAACCATATTAGTTAAGTTCTTTTCTAGCTTTCCTATTTCATTTTTCTTGTCATTAATTTTGTCTAAAGTGTCCCTCGTATTTAGGAATTCTTCTGATCTTTGAAAATCACTATGAGCTTTTTTACTTGCTTCAATATTCTTGTCTACTGTTGTCCTTTCCTCAATTAACTCTGAAAGCCTGTCCTGTTTGTCTTTTCTTTCATCAAGTTTTTCCTTGAACAAAATCAAATCATCTCTACAAACAATGCTTTTGTTAATTTCAGATTCCTTAATAGATAAAATTTTAGTTACCTCCTTTAGTAATGATGATAAATTGTCAAACTCAT
>JAICQW010000321.1 GCA_025937665.1 Nitrososphaeraceae archaeon
AGTAACACGTCTCGAACTGCCATTATTTTTTACTATTAATACTTCACTTCCTGCTTCTATTTCTGAAAGGTATTTAGTTTTTCCATCAGGCATTATGGTGTAACAATATACTGCACCCGCATTTACCCGAAAGGGTCTTGGTGATGTAAATGAGGATCCGACTGATTCATTATGAACAAGGAATAAAAAGTTAGATTTACTTCCAATAAGCATACCTTCCCCCAATTGAAGCATTGAGGTAGTATCTACACAGACTCGTTCGCCTGTCCCCACGTCTCTTACATCTAAAATCTTTGCTGATTTAATTGGAAAAACAAAAGCGTTTAGATAATCCCTTAATTCGTCTACTGCCTTTTCATTATCAGTTGAGAATATGACACCATCTACACCCAATTCTAAAACTGAAAACATTGTTCTGATCTCTTCTGTATTCTTGGCAGTAGTATAGACTTTAGTATTTGATTTATGGAGCTTAGCAATCACATTTTCTAAAGGTATTATTTTCCAATTCTCTGCTTCGACAATCACAAAGTCTGCACCAGCTTGAGAAGCTCTGCCAATTTCATCAATGTCATCATTATTTGAAACTCTTTTGAGATATCCTGCAGCTTTCCCAATGGACTTGAATTCTTGTATTTCCTTAATTGTTTTGCATATAACTAAATCTGCATCAGATGACTCAAAAATTATTTTGAAATTTTTTGCTTGTACATGTTTTGGATCTGCTTTTATAATTGTAATATTATTTAGTCTAGATAAAAAATCATCAAGATTTGATGGTGGAACAGTTGGATCTATTATAATCTCTCTACTTTTTGTATTTTGCAAGATCTCTTAACACCTCTTTTGTATTGATTCCTTGTACGATCACTTTATGTAGTGCATTTACAATTGCTGGCGGGTTTTGATATTGAAATATATTACGACCAAATGTAACACCTTTCGCACCTGCTTTCATTGCACCTGCGCACATCTCGATTATTTCTTCATCACTATTCGCTTTGGGCCCTCCTGCTATCACAACAGGCACAGGGCAGCTTTTTATTACTCTTCTAAAAGAATCACTATCACCAGTGTAAACTGTCTTGACGATATCGGCTCCTGCCTCTGCACCTATTCTCGCTACATGGGCTACAATATCTGGATCATAAGGATTCTTGACATTCTCACCACGCGGATACATCATTGCTACGAGCGGTACGCTCCACTCATCACATTTATCAGAAATCGTCCCCAACTTCTGGAGCATCTCTGGTTCTTCCTTGGATCCAATATTAATATGAATTGATACAGCATCGGCTCCTAATCTCAATGCTTCTTCTAAGCTTCCCATTAAAATCTTCCTGTTTGGGGCAGGCCCGATAGAGGTACTTCCAGAGAAATGCACAATCAAACCTATTTTCGGAGGTCTTGGCATAGTCTTTATAATTCCTTTGTTAACAAGAACACAGGTTAAACCTGCATTTTCACATTGGTATATCATATCGTGAATATTTTCTAACCCTTGGATAGGACCATTGCTAATACCATGATCCATAGGAATGCAGAGCATCTTCCCCTCCTTTAATATTCTAGTCAGTCTTATGTCTCTGCC
>JAICQW010000131.1 GCA_025937665.1 Nitrososphaeraceae archaeon
ATGAGCAGCAACAAGATCAAGATGAAGAAGACACTGAAGATGAAGGAGAACAGCAAGAAGAAGCAGATACAACTGTTACCAATGCTACAACAGGAATGCTTAACACCACAAACGCGACCAGTATGCTAAACGCTACTGGACTAGAAGATGAAAATGAAGATTCAGAAGATGAGCCTGAGGACGAATAATAATTTCTGGATCAAATAAAAAACAATTCTAAACAAAAAAACTTTTTACTTTTTTTCCAAGTTTTTATTACTTTTCCAACCGCGAGGATAGGTATCCGGCTTCATTATCAACCTCTTAATGGTGAATGCAATTCCTTTGTCATTTTCTTTAATTTCTTCTAAATCCATGTTAGCTTCAGCCAGAGCAATAATTTCGCCCTTTAATGTATAAATTGCAACAAGGTTACCTTTTCGCAAATTTTTGTCTACGGCAACAATTCCTGGGATTGCCACTTGTGCACCATGACAAAGCGCATCAACTGCGGAATCTTTTACAGCGACAGATAAGACACCTTCAAGTGCCAGTTCAATAGGTTTGATGATAGAACGAATTTTTTCCTCGTTCTGGCTCTCTTTGTATATCTCTACAGCGTCCACCAAATCGTGCAACCTAACAAAATTATCATAAGATTCTGAAAAGATACTCACTCTAGTTCTTCTCAATTCAAACATTGTTGCACCAACACCCAGGACTTCGCCCACATCGTAAACAAGCTTTCTAATGTAAGTCCCAGCTTCACATAAAACGCGCATTAAATGAATATTGTTATCACTTGCTAGTCTTTCTAATTCATATATTCTTCTAACACGAGTAGCTCTTCTGACTGATGATCTCTGTGGAGGCCTTTGGTAAATCTCTCCTGTAAATTCTCCCATCAATCTATCAATTATATCAACGTTAATTTCTTTGTGAATTCTCGCAATTGCATAGTATTCTTTTGGTCCTAACAACAGAATGGAAAGTGCTTTGGTTGCATCGCCTAGTCCGACAGGCAGAAGACCTGTAGTACCTGGATCAAGAGTACCGCTATGACCGGCCTTAGTAATCCCAAGAATTCTCTTTGTCCAGGCAACCACCTCATGGCTAGTAGGCCCAGAAGGCTTGTCTAACAAGATAAGTCCATTCTCTAAAAGTACATTCAGAGGTCTTTTATCAGGATAATATCCATACTTTGGACTAGTAACGTCGTCATTAATAATTTCCAAGGTATCAAGTCTTAAGGTCATATCTGATCTCAACATGCTACTGAATCTTCATCTTTTTCATAATTCCCTTACACAAAAGAACAAGTGAATCAAGCGTGAGGAGCTCTGTGTTAATCATGAAATCAAAAACTTCAAGGCTTTCTCCGAATTCTGATCCATAAATTTTTTTATAGATTTTTTTGTTTTCCCTGTCCCTCATCTTTACTATTTCTAAAGCGTCTTTAAATGAAATTTTATCCCGCTTAGCCATTCTTTCAGATCTTCTTCTTTGAGAAGCACTTAGCCAAAAAGTAATTGGAGCAGAAGTTAACCATGGAAGTGTATGACTAGTAATGACGACGTTACCTTTTTTGGCGATCTTGATTAATTTTTCATCTACTTGTCTATCAAATATTGGATTCTTCTTTCTTTCTTTCATAAAACCGATGGCTTCATTAGAATCCCACCAATCGTCTCCAGATATGGTGTATCCTTGTTGGCGTGCAATTTCCTTCAGGATGTCTCCACCATTATATAGTTTAAACCCGAATTCCTCTGAAAGAGCGTGTGCAAGTGTAGTCTTTCCAACAGCGGCGCTGCCTGAAACAACTATGCTAATATTCTGCATCTTACGCGATTTCAATACAATGTCACTTTAATTGTAATACTGTCAACACATTGTCCATATCTATGTTGCCCATATTTTGTATCTATCAATCAACTAGATTTGACTAATAATTCTACTAGTTGAGATGTTGCAGAGTCTATCATGTCATCATGATTATAAATAATTTCAAATGGCGCTCCTGTCAAAATAGAAAGAGATGAAATCATGGACAAAGAAACTTGAATATCCCTATTAATCTCGTCATCTGAAATCAAATCTCTTGTCCGAGTAGTATCCTTTTTTCGCCTGTTGAGAATTTCGTCAGGATTTGCAGTTATTAAAATAAGTTTCTGAGGATTCATTTTTAAAATAAGATTCATTGGTAACCCTGGATAATATCCTGATTGGGTTTTTATGAAGAGGTGAGTGTCAACAAATACTATTGAATCGTTAAGACTGGAGATATGTTCAGCGGCCTTATTCTGTAACTTTTCCTGTACATCTATTGTAAGTTTTCTTAGCTCATCTCGGTCATTTATTCCCAATTTCTTTGCTTCTTCGAACATAATTGATCCAAATACAACTGTTTTCACAGATGTTCCTTTATTCCGTAACGTTTCTGTGGCATTCGTAACGATAGTACTCTTCCCTACTCCGGGAACACCAACAATAATAACGGTTTTCTTTCTAGGTTCTTCCAAGGAGTGCCGCCAATTTAGGCATATGGATATCTACCTGCTCTCTGATAAGTAGGTTATAATAGTTAACCAAAATATCGACCATAAGCAATATACCAATTCCCGTTCCAAACACACTTAGTACATTTGACACTGAAGCCAAGAGCCCAATTATTATTCCACCAGCTATAGTTACAGCCGGAATGTATTTGTTAAGTAGAGACTGGACCGAACTTTGAGTTCTTCTAAAACCGGGAACCTGTACATCAGCATCGAGCAAATTCTTTGCAGCTGATTTCGCAGATAATCCTCCCAGCTCTACCCATAGACGCCCAAACACGGTAATAACAGCAGTCAAAAATATAATATAGACCACAGTTCTGACCGGATCTTCAAGTGAGTGCTCAAAACTTCTGGGTGCTGTGATATAATACAAAATACCACCAGTAGGGGATTGTGATTGCTGTGGATCAAACTGGGCAATCCAGTTAAAAAGCGGATTTGAATTTTCTGGGTTATAGTTTGCCCATAGCATTTGTCCCATGAAGACAGCATTCGCTAGCAGTGCCGAAGCTAAAATCACCGGAATGTTTGATGTGTATAGCAATTTTATAGGATACACTGCGGTAAATCCTCGATACTTCGTAGATACTATAGGTATATCCACGTGAATGCCCTGGGTATAAACAAGAGCCAGTAACACTAATGCAGTCACTATGAGTCCAAAGATGCTTGGTAATTGACCACTTCTAAAAAAAGTGTTGGCTAGGTCACCTTGTGTCGCAGAATCTATGATAAACGGTATAATTCCTACCGGTCCGTCCTGTGCAGGTAGCGGGCTGAATATACTCCATAAAATTCCCTGGGCAACTCCTGCCATAATGAAAAGACTGATACCTGAACCCAATCCCCATCCTTTTTGAATTAATTCATCCAGGTACATTACAACAATACTGGCACCGATAAGCTGACCAATTAAAACAGGTATAAGGCTAGGATGTGCTAGTAATCCACCATACACACTAACACCGTATAGAGCACCCTCAGCAATAATGACAATAATGGTAACTACCTTCGTTGCAGAGGTAAAAAGCGATCTGTCGTCCGGATCCTTGAAATTTAGTTTTATCAATTCCGAACCCTTTAACAGCTGCATCAGTAGACCAGCAGTAACGATTGGTCCTATACCTAATTCTAGTAACGTTCCTTGTTGTGCGGCAAAGATTACTCTGGCGAATGCCAAGAAATCAAATTGTGGTGCATCTGTTACACCATAAAGTGGAATTTGACCCATTACAAGATAAGCAAGTAAAGCAATTCCGCACCAGATGAATTTCTCACTTAATCCAATCTTCTTTTTGGGTTTCTCAACTTGAGGTATGTAAGCTGAGACTTTCTTTATTACTGTTCTTACAATACTTTCATTGTGCACTGTGCTCATTTGAAATTATACTACCTCCTGCCGACTCTACTTTCTTTTTAGCACTGGCCGATGCTTGTGCTACCTTTATAACGTAACTTTCGCCAATATTTCCGCCGCCCAAGAGTTTTTGAATTCCCAATGATCCCAGATCCAGAACTGTTTTTTCATCTTTTTTATCACTGAATTTAATTGAGAGTGTCTTTAGATCTCTCAAGTTTATCCATTTTTTAACTAGAAACCTACTATATGAATTAAGCGTGTCATGTCCGAAATGGTCGGGTTCTTCAATAACAGTTCGAATCCAAAAATGCTTATGCTTTCCTCCTCCACCTATTCCACCTCGGCTTCCAGATTGTCTGTGCTGACCTATTTGACCCCATCCGCAATATCTTGTTCCTCGATGTCTGCGGCTTTTTCTCAATCTAGTTGCCATGTACGATATACCTTATACAATCAAAATAAGTGTGTAAATATAAATGTAAAACTCATGTCATCCTCTGCAATGTCAGATCATTCTTTTTACAATTTCAACTAATTCTTTGTTATTTCCAAGGATACCACCATCTGAAAACTGTTTTTTAGTACTCTTTTTAAAACCTCCTTTTGGCGGATTCAAAGTAAACCAAGGTTTAACATTATTTTGTTCTGAGAACTTTATCTTATCATTAGCAATTACGGATACCAATTCATCAATTCCCTTATACTCAGATTTAGTCTTCTTTTCTTTCCCTGATTCTAACTCAGGAGCTTTCTTTTTACCTCTTTTTTCAATCAATATTTTTATTGTGTCAGAGTCGGCCTTTGACCATGCCACCCATTGGTTTATTTTTCTTAACATGCCAATGTAATTGGAAGTCTCTGGAACTAAAGTTGCAGAAAATCTCGTGGTTAAGTGGAGACTCTTAAGTGTAGTCAACGCCCAGTATGGCACATTAACTGTTCCCCTCATTCTAACTACTAATAATGCCATTTTCTTTAACCTGTGATGTAAGTGGAGTTAAGTGCATTGAAAATTGCCATTGCAGTTGAAGTCATAGTATTGGTAGAACCGAATGATTTTGTCCATGCGTCCTTTATACCGGCTAGCTTCAATAGATTTTTTATATTTTCACCTGCTACTAGTCCTAGTCCTCTGGGGCCGGGTAGAATCTCTACTTTCACGCTTCCACCTCTTCCTCGAACATTGAAGGGTATAGAATGCGGTTGAGTGCATCGACATTCCCAACTACCGCAACCCAATTTTACTGGTATTATGTGAAGATACGAATTAATCGTTGCTTTATCAATTGCTATTCTCATTTGATGTGCCTTACCCATGCCAATCCCAAACCACCCTGCTTCGTTACCAACAGCAACTAGCGCACTAAATCGTGTCATTTCTCCAGCGTCAGTTTGCTTTTGCACGATTCCAACGTGCACAACTTG
>JAICQW010000255.1 GCA_025937665.1 Nitrososphaeraceae archaeon
ACAAAGGAGGCAGAGGTGCTAAATGTAATTGAACAAACTATTTCAACATTTGACACTGTTGATGTCCTAGTAAACAATGCAGGAGTCCTCAATGATCCAACCCCGTTTCACAAGATGAATGAGGATCAATGGGACAATCTTATTTCGACAAATTTAATTGGAACATTTCAAATGACTAAAGCAGTATTACCGATAGTAATGGAGAAGAAAATTGGAAATATTATTAATATTTCGTCATTGTTGGGAATTCGGGCAATACCAAATGTCCCGCTTTCAATTTACGGCGCTACTAAAGCTGGTATCATTATGTTTACAAAGAGTATTGCAGTTGAGTATGGCCCATACGGTGTTAGATGCAATTGCATTGTACCTTCTACTATAAGAAGTCCTATGATTGAACCTTATTTGCAAGATGAGAAATCTAGGGAACAACTGGAGTCGTCTTTTCCGTTAAGAAGGATTGGAAATACAAGCGATATTTCAGGTGCGGTTGCCTATCTATGCTCTGATGATGCCAATTGGATTACTGGTACTACTTTAACAATTGATGGTGGTTTCTCGGCTAAATAATAACCCACAGGAACAAAAAATCAAGAAAAAATTATTTCTTACCTTTCAAGATTTCAGGTCAGATCTCATTTCTTTTATTAATGGAATTACCTTTCCTACTATTATCTCATGAAAATTGTCTGTTCCCGCATCAAGAGAGAGTATTATCACAAACGATAATTTCCTATTATCATCTGTTACTGGAATTGTAGCTCGTATAAGTTTAGTATAGTGAGAACTTGCATATTGTATTTTGCCTAGCAAGACTTCCCATCTGAGTCTTGTAAATTGTCTTGTTGCTGCAGTGATTGCATATTGAGCTCTTTCTTCTGCAGAAAGAAGAGGTTTCATGCCCTTGCGATGACTAATGTGTAATATTATGCCGTCTTCATTAGTTATCCCAGCAGACCTAATCGATGAATCGACTTTAATTATCTCTTGACATAGTGTCTTGTACGCGGAGCTTTTCAATAGAAAAAAATTAACTTGCGGTAATTTTAATGTCTTGCTGATGAAGAACCTATCTGCTAATGTGAATCTAAAATACAATAGGTTTTGCAGACGTCATACACTATGAAAAATTAACTTTTACGTGCATAAAAAAAGCGCAAATCACGGCCAATATTTATGAGCCCATCATTCCAGGAATTTTTATGGGAGTTCTATATCCTGACGTTATGTTTATGCCATTGTCTGCTTCGATCTTGACAAGATTCAAGTTACTTCCTTCGGGGGGTGAAAGTGAAATTTTTTCTCCAGGATTGATAGTCAGTATAGTTTCGTTCTTGATTCCATAATCAACAAAAACATTTGTGACAGGTAGCTTTCCTACATTTGAAAGTATTATTCTACTATTAGTGAAAAGAGATTGGTCTTCTCTCATGGCATCAACCTCTAATGAATGGTCAGGACGCTGATAATATTGAATAATAATATATGAAAGAAAAGACAGAATAACAACTCCGGCAACGCAAATGAAAATCAAATAAAGTCTTTTCAAATCTAAAATAATTTAATTTTCAAATATTTAAGCAGTTGAGTATTTGTAGCTAAAATCGAGTTCTTTTTTTATATACATTCAATTTTCCAAATCTCCCTTTACTTCAGCTCGGGTTTTAAATACTGGCTTTATACCCAATGGCTTATAATTTCCATTGGAGCAAGAGAAACATAATTCCCTTTCATCAATTCCAATTGCCTGTGCAAGGGTAACACTATCATTGTAAATTACTTTATCTGCACCGAGACTCTTTGCAATCTCAGATTCAAGGTCGTTATTTTCGTTATTTTGATTCTGAAACGCCAAAAGTTCATCTTGCGACGGAAAATCGATTCCGGCGTAACAAGGATATTTTATAGGTGGAAAAGTAACTATGAGCGATATTTTTGATGCTCCTGCTGAACGCAGTATCTTTATGATGGATTGAGAACTCGTGCCTCTAACTATGCTATCGTCTATAACAACCACGTTCTTTCCTCTAATGACTTCTGGTATTGGAACAATTCCCTTATTAATCTCGATACGCTCGCCGTGGTAGGGTTCAATAAAACTTCTCATAGAGCCCTTTTTCCTGTACCTGTCTTTCAATAACCCTTCTTCAAAATGGATTCCTAATTCTTCGGCATACCCAAGAGCTGCTGGTCTTGCTGAATCAGGAACAGGTATAACCACATCAGCATCTTTGATAGGATATTTTCTTGCCAAATAGTGCCCCATTTTTTTTCTTGCTTCATATACGTTAACACCTTCAATAGCGCTACTTGGATGGGCAAAGTATGTGAATTCAAATGCGCAATGAGAATGATATTCACTAGTGGAAAATTGCTGTCTTTCAATTCCTTTTGAACTAATCTTTAATAATTCTCCGGGTTGGATATCTCCTAGAAGTTTACCACCAACAGTATCAATTGCACATGATTCTGAA
>JAICQW010000025.1 GCA_025937665.1 Nitrososphaeraceae archaeon
AAGAAAGTGGAGTTTTTCAAGGAGCCAAAAGAGGAATCCTTTGGCAAGCATGCGATTATAACAGATCCAGACGGCCATTTGATTTCAATCGCAGAAATGAACCCAAAGAGCTCTGAAGGGTTTGATTTGATAGGTTTGATTGGGGCAGAATGACCCATTACAAATCAATAATCAATCTTTCTTTCCAAGATATTCCCATGTATTAGAAAATTATTGAAGAGATTCTCTTCAGTTTTGGAAGCAAATACCACATAACCATTATCATTCTTGTAGAGAATTATCAATAATTGAACTTTGTCTGTCTGATCATCAAATGTAAGAGTTCCTGTCCCTTTTATTTTTAGTATCTGATTTGATGCTTGGTATGTTATATTATCAGCTGTGGAAGTAACGATTTTGATATCATATATTTTGGTGATATTATTCAACGTATTATTCAAGAGTATTTGGCCTGTGAAATTTGAAAATTCATTTCCTCTAATTGATAGATTCCATTCTCCTCCTAATTCATAATAATTCTTTAATCCAAGATCTTTACCATTTTGGGTATCTGAAATCGATGAATTCTCCAAAATGTTTACTATCATCTTCGTAAGTGTGTCAACAGGATTACTCAGGGAAATAAGATCATCTATGGTGGAGATTGTATTGTTATTTGTAACAATAACAGAAGTATTTGCCTTTGCGCTTGACATATTTGCCAGTCCAAGCGAATTTGAAGTATTTCCGAGGTCAGCCAAACTAGTTGCATTATTAAATACGCCGTTAAATGTTAAATCAGAATTTTGAGGAAAAAAGTTGACAGTTACTGATTCGTACCGGTAAAGAAAAAAGGCGACAGAAATTATCGATATACCGACAATTGTCACTAGGAAGAGGCTCTTGAAATTAGTCTTATTGGCAAATATCATGATTATTTAATTGATACTGGTTTAGTAACGATCAATTAAGGCTATTTGAATTGTGGTATGGTTACAGCTCCTTCTGACGCAGATCTTGCAAGAAGCATATATTTTGCCAATACACCCTCTTTATATTTTGACTTTAGAGGCTTCCACGATTTTCTTCGCTTATTCATCTCAATTCGACTAATATTCAAATCAATTTTCCCTTTGTCAAGGTTAATGCTGATCTTGTCGCCTTTTTTGACTAATGCTATTGGTCCGCCGACCATTGCTTCAGGAGAGACATGTCCGATCATAAATCCTCTTGTTGCACCAGAAAATCTTCCATCCGTAATCATTGCAACCTCAGTCCCAAGGCCTTGTCCAACCAGTGCAGCCGTTACTGCCAGCATTTCTCTCATCCCAGGACCTCCCTTGGGACCTTCATATCGGATAATTATTACATCTCCCTTCCGTATTTTCTGTTTTGATATTGCGTCAAAAGCATCCTCCTCTGAATCAAAGACTTTTGCAATTCCTTCAAATTTTGTTCTCTGCAAACCTGCTATTTTTATTACGGCACCTTCCGGCGCCAGACTACCATTTAAGATTTTGAGGGTACCCTCATGGTGTAAAGGTTTTTCACATGAATATATCACGGGTTCAGAATTGTTTGTTGCCAGTCCTTCGAGATTTTGTTTCATTGTTTTTCCTGTGACAGTCATTGTATCGCCATTCAATAGTCCCTTTTTGAGTAAACTTTTTAGTATGACTGGAACTCCACCTACTTTGTCCAGATCAACCATTACATACATACCACCTGGTCTTGTATCTGCAAGATGAGGAGTTGCCTTTCTGATTCTTTCAAAATCCTTTAAATCAAGATGTACGCCGATCTCCTTAGATATTGCAAGCAGATGTAATATGGCATTAGTTGAACCGCCTATGGCGTTGGCAATTGCTATCGCGTTTTCAAATGCTTCAAAAGTTAGAATATCTTTAGGCCGTATGTTACTGTCCAATAGGCTAAAAATTTGCTTTCCAGTGTCATAGCATATTTGGTTTCTCTTTTCGCTCAATGCAGGAGGAGATGCGCTTCCTGGCAATGCAATTCCAATAGCTTCACTAATGCAAGCCATAGTGTTTGCTGTATACATGCCTCCACATGATCCAGCAGAAGGACATGCAACATTTTCCAATTCCTTTAGATCTTCAATCTTTATCTTTCCTGCTTCAAATGAGCCGACCGCCTCATAGACATCTTGGATGGTTACTTGTTTTCCATTCCAATTTCCGGGCAGTATTGTCCCACCATATACAAAAATAGAAGGAACATTAAGCCTTGCCATTGCCATAATGGTTCCTGGGAGACTCTTATCACATCCAGAGATACCAACTAAAGCATCATATCTTTGAGCTCGCATCATTATTTCAATCGAATCCGCAATAACTTCACGGCTTACCCGAGATGCCTTCATACCTTCATGCCCCATTGCAATACCATCTGAAACAGAAACGGCGGTAAACTCTCTAGGAGTGCAACCAGAATCCCTTACACCGGACTTTGAGTGCTGCGCCAAATCACCTAAATGGATATTGCACGGTGTTGCCTCATTGCAGGTAGATGAAACACCTACAATAGGCTTCGATAAATCATCATCATTTAGGCCCATCGCCTTATACATTGCTCTGTGAGGGGCTCTAGCTGGACCACTAACTACAGTTCTACTAATAAGTTCCATCACTGAAATTAAGATTAAAGCGTATTTTAAGATAACATTGATACTAAATTAAGTATCATTATTCTATGAGTGCAAAAATCTTTACGCTGTCTATACCTTCTATTTTGAACAAAGTCTCACACATTCCACATTCTGCATTGTTATTAGCAATATCTACCGCTGGGATATCTTCATTTTTATAATCACATTTAGGACAAGTGAATGTGAAATTCAAATTGAACTCGTTAATCTCGATCGTTTCAGCCATTTATAGTTAGAAAAAAATTTGACCTATTTAAAAGTCACGTAAACAAGATAACGACAAAAACATAAATCAGTAAAAGATGTGGATTTAACTATTGGAGTCAGAGACAAGATGCATATTCTGCTCGATAATCAAGGATGAGTTGAGCGCTGTCAAAATATTTGAGAATCATGCTTTTGTGGCATTCATGGACAAATATCCTATAAACAAAGGTCATACCCTGGTGCTCCCAAAGAATCATCATGAGAGCATTTTTACTATGGGAGATGATGAAGTAGGAAAACTATTTTCGACAGTTTCATTCTTGGCAAAAGGGATAGTGAAAGCACTTGATGCAAAGGGGTTAAATATTGGACAAAATAACGGCAGGGCAGCCAACCAAATAGTCCCTCACGTCCATGTACACATTATACCAAGATACAGTTATGACTCCTCAAATGGAAGATGGCCTTCAAGAAATTTGATTTCCGATGAAGAATTAGAAAAAATAGCTGAAAAGATAAAATCATTTTTGCCAGTTGAAGGAATAAGGGCTAATTAGTGGTACATTTGAGGTATTAGTGCGAGGGTTTGAAACGTAGAATAGCCCCAATTTTTCCTAAACTTCCCAGCTGAGCACCCTCTTCTGTTTTTGATGATATTACTTCCATCTTTGTTCCAATGTTAGCTGATAATTCTTCAAGCAGATCAACAATGTCTTGTTCCGCAATTTCCCTATCTTGGCTCCCGCACTTGGAACATGATTTTGATACTTCCTCTTGCTTTACAGTTATTAGATTAACTCTATCGACATATTTTTCCTCAGTATTTCCGCATTTATTGCACTTTATCTGTAAATGCACATATGGTATCTCATCCGTTACTATCAAAGTATCCACAATCCCGCTTTTTAGCATTTTTAAAACGTCATAGATACCATACACTGCCAAACCTTCATCAGAATACACCTGACTCATGAACTTTTTTACCAACTTCTTCTCTTCAAGTAACCTGTAATCCGAAATTATTCCTTGTTCGTTAACCTTTTCCAATATTTCTCTAACTCCTTCACTTCCCGAGTAAGAGCTATCGAGTGTGGCAAGTACGTTATTTTGGAGTCGATAATCAAGATATTCTTCTTTCAAAAAGTTCTCCTTGGTTGGACCTGGTCCTCCAACAATTAACCCTGCTATTTTGTTTTCATCAATAAAGATCTTTTGAGCGTGTTCTGCAATTCTATGAAAATACTCATTTAGCTCATTTTCCCTCAGTCTTTCAAATCTTCTTGCTGATTGGCCTCCTTGTCGATGTTTTCCAGCAACTCCTGATGTTAAAGTGTCAATCACTTCCCATCTATCCCCAGTAAGTATGCCTAAACCTGCTTCCTGACTATCAATTGCCAGGAGTCCTATTACTTTTTCATCCCTAAGCATATCTTTGATATGATCCGTCCAAAAATGATCATCACATCTGTACAGATTAATCTGGATAGGTTTAGGTGGCAAAACTGAATAAAGCTCTATTTTTTCATTCCCTATTCCCTTATTGTTGGGAATGGCTCCGCAGAAAATAGCAAGACCGTTTTCTGGGGTTTCCTTGTATAGTTTTAGATGCTCGACTGTTTTGCTCAGCGCATCTTGAACATGAGTCCTTGTTAAATCTGATTTGATATTGGACGCTGTACCTGATTCATTTCTAAGCTGCCCTACAATCTCAAAAATTGGTTTTCGTGGAGGGATGTAAACGGTAACTAATTCGGTTCCATGACCAGTGATGTTTGACAGTTGGTTTAGCATCTTGGTAAGTTTATATCTCTTCACAGAATCCCACTTTTTCTTGTGGGTGTCTTGACTCATTTCTAATAATATGTCATTTTCAGGTCAATATAATATAATATTAAGCCACAATCTTCGTCATGCCGATTTTCTTGATGACGTACTATTACTATAAAAATATGAGGGATAAGTATCCTATTTTTACTTAGAAAATCTAAAATAAAAGAAAACAGTGTATGGTTACTTTTTCTTCCAGGGATAATTTGTTTGTGGACTTCGTTAGTTTTTAGGTATTGTGTTTGCTTTGCATCAAATCCTCCTAGTTTCGTCCTGCATCCGAATTTGCAGAACTCATCAAATTGTGTCATGGTATACGATAGTATGACAATGATATATACTTTATTATACCACGTTATACTTACATAGGCATACTTAAGTATAATAAAGTATGACTGGAAAAACAGTGACTAGAGTAAAGTTTGTTTCGACGATAAGCAAAATGGGAGATAAAAGAATAATCGTAATTCCAAAAGATTATCATAAGGACCTTGAGGAATTAAGGCCAAGACAAATAAAAGTAACAGTAGATGATGAATTATGAGTGAATTCGCATTCTTTCGTTTTGTAAGTGCCAAGATGTTAACTCCAGAAGAGGAACAAAATAAACAAGAGATTATTAGTTTAACAGAACAGGTTCTTGATGCTAGAGGTTTAGAATGTGACGCTAGAATTGCAAAGGTCTCTGAGGAGGAACTTAAAAAAATACTAGAGGAAGTCAGGAGGTTAAGACTGGTAAAGAAGAAGAAAAAGATTTCGAACGAAAAGATTGAAGATGAAGGTGAACAAACAGATGAGGTAATGTATACGAATTGAAAATCCGTAATTAAGATTGATCTTTCACGGTAAATTTATTTTCATACGACTATAACCCAAAAAACTTTTTCAAGAGGCTCAAATATTTGTATGTGTGGCAACCTCAGATATGTTTAAGGAATTTGATTCCTACAGAGTTGTTTATGGTAGTTTTAGAGGCACTATGGAAGGTCGTCCAGACATCGAAACATCCAGGTTTTATTCAAGTATCGAATGTCTTAAGGCTAAGCTGACTGTAGCGGTCATACACTTTCAAGACAGTGCAAAAATTAACCTAAATTACTATGACCCCGACCAGGATTTAATGGTCATATACTTCCATATTTCAAGTTTCTATGATATAATCAACATTCTCCAAAATGAGAAACCGCTTGCGGTTGGTCTAAATGCCGACTTGGTGGGATACATTAACACCATTGGTGAACCGATAGGAAAACAAGAACAGTCTCATTGATTAAACGCTCATGTGTTAAAGAATAATCCTTACGTTATCAGATCCATGTCTATCTATTTCCCTTTGAATATCTGAATCTTGGAGAAGTAAATTTTTTATCAGTAAATAATTAATATTGCTTGTCTTGGAACATAGTTAGGCTATGGCATTAGCCTTGGGAAATACCAAAACCGCTTCTCTGAATGCTGATAATGCCTACCAATACGATCAAAATGGTGGGAAAAAATAAAAGGAATTGAATTTCTGTTATTAGGGTTAGGTGCACTAGCAGGTGCTTTTTTGCGCTATAAAATAGTAGAGTCTCCCATATTGTTCGGAGTGTTACCAATTAATATTCTGATTATCAATGTTGTTGGAAGTTTCATACTGGGAATGTTCGTGGTTATAGTGATGAATTTCAATCTAGATCCAAAATTTTTATCTTTATTGCAATAGGATTTTGTGGATCTTTTACAACCATGTCATCATTTGCCATTCAATCTGTTAGTCTGATTGATTCTAACAGTTTGTTTTGTTAGGATTGAATTTAATTGGAAATGTTGGTCTTTCAATTCTTGCTCTTGTGGCAGGAAGGTCGATTATGGTATTAGTATTTAGACCATGATACTTTCATCCGTTCAATTGGATTGAATTTTTTTATATCATTTTGTCAATATTATCTTCAACGTAAGATTCAATTCTTACGCCAACTGGTGGGATTATTTCGTCTGTTATCGCGTACGGCTCTAGTCCCACTAGCACTTACTAATTTAATTTTCGTCAATGCTCTTCTTCAATTTTGCATAGAGGACAGAATCCTGTATCGTCTCTCGGATCTCTTCAATCTTCTTGATGGTGTTTTGATCCTTTCTTGTTTTCTTAGGATTCTTATCGAGGCGAACCATAAGTTTGGATAACTCTTCGACGGTCAAATCTATCATTTTGGAATCAACCTCTATAGTTTTTTTCGGCATTTCTTATCGGATAAACATAGTGAGTCCCTCCCTTATTAGTAAGTCCTATTAAGGAGATTATCCCGCGTCGCAAAATTTAATCCTGATGGGAATGTGGTTGTGATGAACAAGATCCAACCAGTCCCCCCAGGCGTGTTTAAGGCGCTACTACTGATGGGATCTATTATTTAAGAAATTTGATAAAAACTAATAGAAAAATTTGTTTAATCTTGATTAAAATCTAATTGTCTAGGTCTCTCTTACTTCGGCCTTCGCTCCTATATTTGAATCTGATATTTAAGATAGTGAACTGCGAATTTCGGATTGGATTTTCTACCAAGTGGAAGATCAACAAGTGACCTTACAGAAAAATCAGTCAGTTAAAATAAATTCAATTAATCCGCCAACATTAGTTATTTCTTAAATACTATAGTCTTCAACTCTGAGGTCATAAGCCTTACGGCCAATAGAAATCCCTCTTTGTAAGATTTATCGGTTTAATTTATTCAATTCCTTCGCAGTTATCTTAGTAAGATGTTTTCTTAATATGCGATCCGAACTGACAGTTTTCTTGCTGTTTGATTTTTTTTCCCGTTTTTTAGATTGTTTTTTCTTCTTTACCAACTGGTATCACTATGCCTGAAAGTGTTGCTTTATGACCATGTATAAAAGCATTTTAGAATTCTTTTATATTCAGTTTTTGTTAATAGAATTCCGAACAAATTTGCATAAACTAATCATCATCTTGGCTATTGCAGCATCTGTTGGTATAATTGGTAATTGCTTAGTTGAGTCAGTGGATGCTTGGCACGTCGAATTCTCAAGTAAAAAGGAATGTAGAGAAGCATTCATGGAAGTAAGTGGTAAAAATACCGAAGAAGCAAACAGAATTTGCGAAGGGCTAATTCCACACTATAGTGACTAACTCGCTGAATTTTTTTATAATTTGTTGTTCATAATATTCAACACCAATACCGACTTCCAATGCTGGTGGGCCCACCCATTCTTGACCCCTTCGTTTGTATTACTATACCCTGCATTGACCTTGAACCATTATAAGTTAATTTGAACACATTATGTCATGCAGTTACATGATATCTGCCTTAATTGTGGGCATAGGAAAGACGAACATAGCCCTGATGGTTCGAGATGTCACAGCGATATGTGCCCTTGTCGTGGGTATAAAACAACTCTCTTGCAATATGGCTCCGATTCCTAAGATCGGGATCGGACGATTTTCCTTTTCTATTTATTGAATTTCACTTTCTTTAAATTATATTTGAATATTCTGAAGAAGCCTTGAAGTGACTCGGGAATTAATGGAAGATGAACTTCTACCGAGTTAACTAAGTCATCCCTTGATTTAGCGTCTTTTACAAAGAACTTCATAACTCGCTCATCAGGATAATACTCGAAATCGATCTTGTCCCTCTTATTATCGCCCATATCTTTTGCAGCAGTTTCTATGGATAGAGTCCAGTGTTCGAGATCGTTTGGATTGACGACAATTTTATCGAGAGTTTTAAGAATCTCTTCAAGAGTCCTGTCCTTAATCCTGCCGTTAATCCCAAATACCATGTTGAATATTAGCGTGACTATATGAAAAGTTTTTCATCTACGTCGTCTTTAATGTCTAGGTTCTTTGCATAATTTCTTGTCGTTTAGTCTTCGTTAGGACATATTTCAAAAGAACCATTTGGTCAGTGAATCCATTCTTTTTCCAAACTAGTTTATAGACAACAAGCGATATCAGATACCACATTATAGAGTTAACAATTATTGCCACAGCGAAACCTAAGAAGTGATTCATTATTACTCCAGTTATTGTACCACCTATTAGAAACGGAATTTGTCGTTTAATAGCGGACACTACTTCATGATTCATACTTTAATAACTTATACACAACAAGTCTTAATAGGAAGATTTTAGATTTACGTTCGTTAATTTCTAACTTTTCCTAAATCTTCAATCATTACAATTAATTTATTCTGACACATTTGGGCTTTGAGTTTTATCTAGTAGAGTTAGTAAAGAATCTTGAATTTGACCTAATTTAACAGGTTTTAGTAAGACATCTATGTTCTTGTCAGTAAAAATATCATGTTTTACTATTTCTTGATCTAAAAGTTCAACTCCAGTAATAAAGACGATACATGCTGAAGGAAACTTCTTTAAGATTTCAATTGCAACCTCAATTCCATTCATGTTGCCAAGCAACCTATAATCTATAATGTAAAGGTCTGGAAACTCTATATCGATATCATCTAATATGGTATTGGCGTTAACATAAGTCTTAAGTACTCTATGACCCTTGCTTGAAAGATAGTCGCTGTATAAGCTTAGAATATCCTCTTCATCATCAAGTATTATTATCGTGTACGTTTTTGTAATTGTTACCATGTTTATTCAACCCACCGATCAATTTGTCGAGTTGATTAACAGGTAATAATCATACACCAACATAGTATATACACATTGGTAGGTTGATTCTAATTACTAGAATCGTACAAAATGTTTACGATTCCTTTCTCACTTGCCAAATCTGCGTCTATCTTTTCATTTTGTCTAGATCTTTTAGAGGTAGCCTCCCTTTATTCTTCTTGCGTTGCGTTGCTCTATTTTCGGGACTTATAAACGTAGACTCCTTGTCAAATGGGTTAGAACTTGTTTCTAAACTATCTTTATGATACTATTAAAATGTGTTTGATGTATTGGAAATGTATTACCGCAAGAATAACAGGATAAGAACTGTTCATCATCCGGCGCTCTAGGTTCATCTTTCTGTTTTAGTTTAGGACCTGATACGTCAAGTATTAGACTGTTGCTTAGAATAATAAAGATTGCTTAAACTTTTTAGGAACAGTGTATTATGTTCTGATATGTCTTTAAGTTACAACGGAAAATGTGACAAATGTGGGAAAATACGTCCTGAAATATTGATAGAAGTTTATAAGGAAAGAGGGGACGGTGTGCTTACTCCAATGATTTGGTGTTTAGAATGTCTGCGTAGTGGTTAGTCAAATTCCCCAACTGATAATCTTATTTTTTTAAGTTAATCTAATTTATATTATAACCTTTCAGACTCAATCACAGACCATCTAATAAATCAGAAAATGATGTTTGTTCCTTTTTTAGGGTTAATTCTTCAGCATATGCCGTTCTTAAACTAGTAATGAGTTTATCATGTTTTTCATCAATTGCTATTATATTCCTTAGAAACTATAGCATGTAAATTAGATAACATATTCTTATGTTCGGTTGAAAAGTTTACAGGTCTAATTCTAGTGTTAGGGCCGAATGATTCACTTGTTTCCCACGTCAATGGTTCATCCCATCTTATTTTGAGAAGGTTAACCATTGCTCTATTAGAACCATCAATAAAGAATAGAGTATTTTGCCAATTATGTTTTTTCCATATTGACCACCATAACTCGACTATTTTATTTGGATCTCCTTTCTCGATATAGTGACTCTCAATAACTCTTATCTTATCTTCCTTCAGTTCTGGTTTGATATGTTCTAGGACTACGATACCTGTTCCTGAACTTGAGAAACCAGGATCTATCCCTACTGATTTTAAAGTGTATAATGAAACTGGAATTTTATCTATTGAATATTCTTGGCCCAATTCTATACAGTTGTGAATCTGAGAAGGTAAGAGGGCATATTCCAACTCTTCCTAAGTATTGGCCCCAGTATTCTCTAGGAAATTCCGGTTCATTCATTTTCTTTTCAATTTCTTTTCTATCATATATTTTATCAAGGCCAACTGTATAATCTAAAACAATTTTACAATACTTAGAGTTAGAGTCCTTTTCAATACTCTCAAATAATCCGCCTGGTCTATTAGGTGTTGATACCATTATTGTAGTACAATTACTCTTTTCTTCATGGGCCGTAATCGCATGTAATAATTCATTGTTTACTGAAGGTTCAAAGTAATCTGCTTCATCGATAAACAAGTAAGAAATATCAGTAAAGCCTCTAATATCTCGCACATTTCGAGATGGCATACAGATTAAATTCGTATTTTTAATCCATAACTCCGTAAACTGATCTCTAATCAAGTAGGAATCATTGTTAATTTTTTCTCCGTTTTTGGTTCTGTATTCTAAATATGAATCAATGAAACAGGCACATTCAGGAGTACAAAATGTGTAATATTGTTCGTTTGATCCTTCGTAGACAATTGTAAATTGAATCAATTTTTTCTAGGTTTCCTGTATCTTAGTTGTGGAATTGCGCCTATTCTTAGTCCCGCCGAGCCATTAATAGTATGGCTACTTTCATCCTCAAGTCGGCACAATTTAGGGCTTTCGATATTTCTTCATGGGTGTACGGCCTATCTATTATAGTCCTTGAAAACTCACCTTTGAACATGTTTATCTTTTTCTTGTTCAATACAACGTCATTCATATCGAAGTGGTAAATTGCGTTAACCATTGTTGAAATTGAACCTGTTGCCATTTTTCTGGCTCTTAATGACATTATGTATTTAATGATCTGTTTCTGGGGGTCTGAAATAGTTAGTAAATCAGACATTTTGGTTAAGTTGCAGAATTTCATGTATAGTTTTAAGTTGAATAGATAGTTTGCCTTAGTTACCTCTGATCTTATAGAGTTGATAAAATTGAAGTATGATTCGTCTTCCTTTTTATCTAGAGATTCTAATTCAACAGCATGGTCACATGGTTCGTCTTTTTGTATTAATGCCATCTCTAATACCTAAACCTGCGCGTCATATGACAACTAAAATTTAATAGTGAATCTAAACCGCCTATTACTATAAAAATATGAAAACGGAATAAATAATCTGTAAATGCTTCCCAGGATTGACTATATTAAGCAAGGTAGGGTGAGATTGGGATTAACCCAACGCGAATTGGCAACTCTATCTGGAATCAGCACATCAATGATAAATCAAATTGAATCAGGACGATGTAAACCCAGTTATGATACAGCCAAGCGAATATTTGAAGTACTTAGTTCTCAAGAGGGAAAAACCTCATTAAAAGCTGGGGATATATGTAGTCATGAAGTTATCTCTGTACAAAAAGACGAAAAGTTAGAAGTAGCTATAGAAAAAATGATGAAGAATTCTATAAGTCAGATACCTGTTATCGATGCTTCAAAAATTGTGGGACTTGTAAGTGAAGATATACTTGCTAGAAAGGTGCTTGAGAGTGATGACAAGAAAATTATCCATCAGGTACCTATTTTGCAAATCATGGAACCACCGCCGCCCATCGTCGATATAGCAACTCCTGCAAAAGCCCTCATTCCTCTTGTACGATTTGCGAAATGTGTTCTTGTGAGCAAAAAGGGTGAAGTTACAGGCATCATTACTATCAGTGATACCCTAAAAATGGCGGAATAACGTCAGACTCATTCTCTCAAGTTTTCCAAGCCGACGCAGCAATCTGCATTCTTTAAACAATTCTCACAAATGTTTATCGAACTTTCGTCTGGTAGTGAAACTTCGCACAATGCGCATTTTCGTCCAGCAGCATTTGACATATGCATATCATATTGTATCATGTGATATATATTTTCGGAAATTGTGGTGGCAAGAAAACATGAAAATTTATTCTCAATTGATTGCCTAATTCGTTTTGTTTATACCTTCAGATCAAATTTTCGCTTCTTCTTTACGTCATCAATTATCCATTTTGTAACCAATATCAGTCCAAATATTGGAAAGCTACCGATGAATAGATACGGGAAAATGGCAAGAAACATTGACGGCTCAAATATTTCCATACTCACCATACAATCTATACAAGTATAATATAATTCTGTAGTCCCATATTCTTTGCAAATCAGAGTAGACCTATTGCTAGATAATCATCTGCCGTCGCTCTTTTTCCAACACCATAAAAGTGGAATACTAGTTATCTAGACGTGTATTGGTCTGAATCAATTAATAAAGAAAAATTCTTGATTTTTGATGATTGGATTTTATCATCCATAACAACTGTAAAACTTGATATAGAATGCGAAGTCATATTGCTAGGTTCAGCAATTGCACTTGATAGTCCAATCATTCTACTATTGTTGTCGAAAAAAGATGCTATTGCAAGCACATTTGTAGCTGTATCGTTTCCCATATTGGAAATTCTTCCGCTGACATAATAATATCCGAATATGTCGGGTCTGGATTTCAAAGATGTTATTACCAAATTATCTGGTTTGTTGTCTCCAATCTCGCTGGTAAAATTGAGAGTATAATTAAAGAATTGGTTAGTTTGATTTTTATCCAGAAATACTATCTCAAATGGAGATACTTCACCGATATTCAATGACCTTAGTGATGTTATCCCGCTCGCGTTACCTATGTTATGTCCACCCTTGTCGTAAAAATTGGCATGAGCTGTGACTGTTTTCTGTGTTTCATTCGAGATATTCCTTATTTGACCAAATAAATGAATAAAACCACTTTGGTCAATAACCTTATTGTGTTCTAAAACGGTAAAGTTTTCTGAAGAGTACCCTGTACCGATTATCATTAGGAAAACTGTCGCGACAAATAGTAACACGCCCCTATGAATTGAAAGAATTGAAAAGTTGAAAATAGAGTTTCCAAAATATTTCAAATTAAAACATCCTGTGAATGTTGGTATAATGAGGAGATATAACTGTGTTCCAAAGCAAATATTTCCTTCATTCGTTAGCGATTTTTCAAAAGAAATGTTGCATATACCTGCTCGTATTGAAACGCCAGTGAAAATTTATCATTAGATAGATCGTTCTCAGTTCTATTTCCACTAGAAAGATAATTCTTAAAGTGTTCATAGCTCGCCGCTTCTGAACTAATTGATCTAATAAATGATTCTTTGATATTCTCTTGTGCAGTTGGCACATCTAGATAATTGGCCTCATTTTCAAGTTCCTTAAACTGTGGCAAGTATCTATCAGTTATCGAAATCATGGTCGAATTATCATTTTCCTTTGTAACCCATTTTCCTAGTTCTATTTGATATTTGGCTGTAAGCTCAGTAGATTTTGATACCAAGCCCCGTAGCGAATCGATAAAAACCTTAAGAGTAGTTTTATTTCCTGATTGTTCTGTTGTTTGAGGTACCAACAGACCAGTGGACTCAGCAGAAACTTGGATACTATCACCAGTGGTGTCAAGGGAGACTACAAAGCATGATAGCATAACAATAGACGATATCATCATAATTTTGAAAGACGAGTAATCATTTTTCATTCAAGTCTTCTTTCTCTATTGAATAAATAAAAGTTTATCAGGCATTGGCAGATTCGTAAAAATCATATCTACAAAGGATTAAATTCATTACTTTAACTGTAACTTTAACTCTTATTTTCATATTCAATTAATTCCTTTTTTTTCCATGAAGTGTAGCTGCTATGATCGGTTAATTCGACATTAAATAGTTCCAAAATCTTCATTCTTAACATATCTGCCTCTTGAAATTTCTTTTCTACTCTAAGATTATTTCTCTCCTTAATCATTTTTTCAATCTGTACTTTCGTATCATTGTCAACTTTTATTATGCTGAGACCTATGATATCCATGATTGTATTCAGTATAGGTAACGCCTTGTTTGCCATTTGAATAGTTAATTTTTCAGAGGAACTCAGGTTATTTAGATACGAAACTAGTTTCATAAATGTTGTCAATGCTAAAGGTGTATTCAGGTTACTGTCCAATGCTAAAAAGAAATCAGCCAAAAAAGAATTGCACTTATCTCCAAATTCATCTAAATCTTCTGTGACATTCTTTGTTGTTATCAGTTCATTAATACAGTGTTCTATCTGTCTCCATTTTTGTAATGATTCTTGTAAAATTTCATCATTATAATCCATGGGCTTTGAATATTGGGAAGAAATAAGGTACAGCCTAAGGACATTTGAACCCCATTTTTTTAGCGCCGTTTTAAGCAATATCATATTTCGAAGCGATTTTGACATTTTTTCTGAATTGATTGTAATCATTCCAACATGCATCCATACCTTTGCTAATTTTTTATCTGTAAAAGTTTCAGACTGTGCTATCTCATTTTCATGATGAGGAAATATGAGATCAGTTCCACCACCATGTATCTCTATTTCATTTCCCAGAAATTTTGACACCATCACGGAACACTCAATATGCCAGCCGGGCCTCCCTTTCCCCCAAGGACTTTCCCAATTTGGAACATCCGATGAGAATTTCCACAGCGCAAAGTCTAGGGGATCCTCCTTTAAGTTATCTATTTCAATCCTAGTACCTTCTTCAAGTTCATCAACTCGTTTTTTTGATAGTTTACCATAGCCTGGAAATGATCGTACTCTAAAATAAATTCCATTGAGCGTCGTATAAGTATAATTTTTTTCGCTTAAAATTTCTATAGCCTCAATTATTTCATTTATGTGATCGGTTGCTTTCGGATAAAAATCTGCGTTGAGAACGTTTAGTTTAGAAAAGTCATCAAAATAACTCGTAATATACTTGGAAGATATTTCCTCTGCAGATTTTCCATCCGATTTAGCTCTATTAATTATTTTATCATCAACATCAGTAAAATTTTGAACATATACTAATTCATTCCCTTTGTGATTCAAATATCGTCTCAGAACATCAAATATAACAATGGTTCTAGCATGTCCAATATGACAATCATCGTAAACCGTAATGCCGCAAACATATATCCTAATCTTATTATCTTCTGCAGTACCAATATCTTCAAAAGTATCAGAAAGTCTGTTGAATATTTTCAAATTAGGTATAATAACCTGTTAATGGCAGTTGGCAATAATTGATTCAAACGTCTATGTAAATATCCTTACCT
>JAICQW010000268.1 GCA_025937665.1 Nitrososphaeraceae archaeon
ATGTTCTGCTCCCCCATCCTCCAAGTCATCTCTACAAACAGACGTAATTACCACGTATCTTAATCCCCATTCTTTAATTGCCTTAGCCACCCTCTGTGGCTCATCCGCATCAAGCAAAACTACTGGTTTGCCACTAGTAACAGCACAAAATCTACATCCTCTAGTGCATATGTCTCCCATAATCATAATTGTGGCTGTTCCCGTTCCCCAACACTCTGATATGTTAGGACATCTTGCTTCTTCACAAACGGTATGAAGTGTTAGCGACCTGAGTGATTGTTTAACCTTTGTATAATTTTCTCCTGCAGGAGCTCTTACTCTAAGCCACACTGGTTTTCTTATTAGTTCCATTTGTACTTTTAACTACCTACACAATATCCGTTATAATAAGAGTTAATACTCGTCAATTATATTTCTTGGTTTACCTATAATGAAAACACCTTTTTATGATATTCATAGATCTTTTGGAGCAAAAATGCTAAACTTTCACGGATGGGAAATGCCTCTACATTATTCTTCTGGAATAATCAATGAGCATCTCAATACTAGGACAAACGTTAGTTTATTTGATGTCTCACACATGGGTCGTTTTGAAGTTAAAGGCATCGATGCCTATGATTGTCTACAAACTTTAGTTACTAATGACGTATCAAAATTAGACAACAATATGGCATTATATTCTCCTATATGTTATGATAATGGTAGAATAATAGATGATTTAATCATATACATGATTAATAGGGAAAAATTCCTTATTGTGGTTAATGCTTCAAATAGAGAAAAGGATTTAGAATGGATTATTAAGCATTCTAAATCAACAACTATTGTAGAAGATATCAGCGATAAAATTGCTCTTCTAGCACTCCAGGGTCCTCTTGCTCAAAATCTCTTAGAGAAAGCAGCAATAGTTGATGTAAACCTGAATCAGTTAAAACCATTTCATTTTATTATCACAAATATTTTTGGAATAGAATGTATAATATCAAGAACAGGTTATACAGGAGAAGATGGTTTTGAGCTATTCTTTGATTCTTCAAAAATAGACATTTGGAATAAGCTCGTACAGTTAGGTTCCCCGTTCAATATTAAACCAGCTGGTTTGGGAGCCAGAGATACACTCAGACTAGAGGCTGGTTTGATGCTCTATGGAAATGACATGGATGAAAATACTACTCCGTTAGAGGTCCCACTAAAGTGGACAGTAAAATTCGAAAAGAAAGATTTCATTGGAAAAAAAGCTTTGACAACCCAGCAGATAAATAGAAAGCTTGTGGGATTTGAGGTTATAGAAAAAAGGGTAGCTAGACATGGAAATGAAGTATTAATGAATAGCCAAAAGATAGGTTTTGTGACAAGTGGAAGCTTTTCACCAACTTTAAAAAAGTCTATTGGATTTTGTTTTGTACCAACGTACGTATTGCCCAATCAATTAATTGATATTAATATTGGCGGTAAATTGTATAGAGCAAAAGTTCTTAGTAGTACACGATTCTATAAGCGAAAATAAAAAATTTTTATGGCTTGCATAACATTAAAAATAGATCTTTGTGATTGAGAATATAAGATTTGCAAAAGAACACGAATGGATTGTAATCAAGGAAGGAATAGCTATTATGGGAATCTCAGACTTTGCTCAAAGACAACTTGGTGATATAGTTTCCATAGAATTACCTAAAGTTGGTAGTATATTTAGACATATGCAATCAATAGCTATAATTGATTCAGTAAAGGCTTCTTCTGATGTATATTGTGCTATGAGTGGGGAAGTTATAGAGGTTAACGAGGAGTTGCTTGAGCATCCTGAGTGGATAAATCAATCTCCATATGAATTAGGTTGGATTGTAAAATTAAAACCATCAAATATGGAGGAATTTAACAATTTGATGACAAATGAGCAATATAACAAATTCATTGGCGAAATAGAATAAGAGGAAGAAAAATGAATTACTCACCAATAACTGAAAATGATAGAGAAGAGATGTTAAAACGAATTGGAGTAAGATCGATAAATGATTTAATCATGGATTTAAAGCCGCCTCTTAATGAGAAATTGGATCTCTCTAACCCAATGAGCGAGCTTGAACTCATGGAACATATGAAAAAAATATCACAAAAGAATAAGATCATGAAATACTTTATTGGGGCTGGATCTTACAATCATTATATTCCGTCTGCAGTAAACCATTTGTTAATGAGGGGAGAATTCCTTACAGGATATACCCCCTACCAAGCAGAAATGAACCAAGGAACTCTACATACCATGTACGAATTCCAATCATTCATATGTCTTCTTACAGGCATGGATATAGCTAATGCTTCTATGTATGAAGG
>JAICQW010000330.1 GCA_025937665.1 Nitrososphaeraceae archaeon
GCTCAAGTAATCGGTGATGACACATTGCAAAAGATGTTATTAGTAATTACAAATGCGGAAGAAGGCATAAACAAACTTGAGAAATATGTAGACCTAGGATTTACGGAAATCGTACTTACAAATTCAAGTCCAGACAGAGAGAAACTAGTAAAATTAATTGCGAAGGAAATATCGCCAGCGTTTAGATAAAATTATTATCTACACCCTTTGGCTCTGACAGGATAAGTCTCGTTGATGTGGCCGCAGGCTTGTTGGTTATTGTTATTGGTTGCTCTGGAACTGAACATTTTAATACTGTGATGTGCATACATAAGTATGAACATAAGAATACCATCACAATCAAAAGAAATACTTAGTCACAGGAATTGGAAAAATATTATTTCAAAACTAACCGAGGAGTGTAGCTATGAATCAGACATCAACAAAAAGACTTATCTTTTTTATAAGATAAATTCTGTGCTCCCAAAGCCTTATCGGGTTAATATTCCGTCCCTGATTACAGATGATTACATAGATACAGCGCTATATAGAATATATCAGAACATTCAGGCTAGCAGTACCGCCGCAGTCTAAAAAAAGTAATTATCGATTGTAAAAATTTTCTCCTTTTTTCTTGTTAGTCGATATTTTCGTAAGCGACGTAAAACCTACAACATTACATCTTTTACAGGCTTATCCAGATATTACATATCAAATTTCATGATCAAGAAATACCAAGAAATAAGGAGAAAATGAAAAAAAGAAGATGATGATAATACCTTACTTCTTTTTTACGTTACTTCTACACTTCCAGTCATCCAGGGATGTACCGTACATACATAATCGTATATCCCTGGATTTTCAAAAGTTACAGTAAATGTGGTAAGAGGTGGAGCTCCTGGGGGCACTTGTCCTTGCGGCCATAACCATCCTGAATTGATATAACTTTCAGTACCATCCATTGTGTAATTTGCATTTGGAGGCAGATATGTGACGTTTTTACCTGCTGAATCTATTACTGTTGGATTGTATGCTCTTGCATTATCTATTATTACTGTTTTAGATGTTGGTTCTGTTCCTGGAGGATTAGGTATTATCAGTGGTTCTAGGTTTGGATTAGGCATTAGGGCCCTGAACTGGGTAGAATTTGGAACAGCAAATGGGCCTGCAAATGGGGGGAAAAGACTGTTATTTTTTAGAAAAGTTACAGAATGAGGTTCTCCTACTGGTGTCGGATTGAACCAATTTACACTTTGACCTGCTTTGATTTTGATGCTCTGAGGTACATAAACGGTTAACGGCGCAGTTGAGTTTCCTCCTCCTGCTTCTACCCTTATTGTATTGTTATTACTGTTGGTCTGCATCTCTTGGCCTTGAACGGGAGTCGGATTACTGCTGATATTATTATTATTCAAACCAGCAGTAAGTAAAATTGCTGCAGCGGTGATTGTGAGAAGACCTACGAGTGTTGATCTCTCTGAGATATTTTTGTCCGAAATCATTTCACTTTCATTTAGAAATAGCAAAATAGAATAAATAAATA
>JAICQW010000328.1 GCA_025937665.1 Nitrososphaeraceae archaeon
TCTGGGAGCAAAAGAGCCATTGAGTGGTTAGCATTAAAGAAATTCAACAGGGCGATAGTCATGCTTCAAAAAGAATTTGTTGACAAATTGCAAGCAAAGTCGGGGCAAGCTAATTATCGTTCTATATCAGTAATAGGGCAATATTGTTTTAAAATAGAGAACCTCTTTGTCGTAAACAAAAGTTCATTTACACCTCAACCAAAAATTGACTCACAGGTGATCAGATTGACGCCAAAGAGAGATGACCGTTTAATCATGGAAACCATTAATAATGTTCATTACATTTTTTCACGTAGAAATAAGAGGGCCTCCTCTGTGCTAAGAGCTTTTGGTAGAACGGCATCTTGTTATCATGAATGGAATAACAAAAGAATTGACCAGATGGCTCCGGAGGAATTGGTGGCCTTGGCTAGGTCAATGAAAAAGGAGCGCCAGGAATAGTGTTATCAACTGCAGCAAATGGTAATATTAAAGTACACGAATGCAGTTATTGCAAGATCATTTAACTATGGGGTCTTATTTTGACTAAAACAGAACATTATAGTTGTTGTATTTACCCTCTGAAGACTCTATTCTCCTGGCAAATTGCGTGAAAGATTATAGTGGAAATATAGCATTAGATATTGGAGTCGGATCGGGAATTATCACCCGGGCCCTATGTGAAAACTTCAAAAAAGTAATAGGAACCGACCTAGAGTTTGAGATGCTGGAGAAGTGCAACGAAGATGTTGTTAGTAACACCTCAAAAGATAGCAATAAGAAGCTGAAAAATGAAAGGGGATTTGAGTTAGTGTGTGCAGACGCGGCCTTTGTATTTAAGGACAATATCTTCGATTTGGTAGTGAGCAATCCTCCTTACTTGCCGGAGGATTACGACAATGAAGGTATGAAAATCCACGATGAAGCAATATACGGGGGGAAAAGTGGGATAGAAGTAACATTAAAAATAATCAAATCATCCCTGGCGACCCTGAAAAGGGAAGGCAAACTGTTGATAATTGTTTCAAGTTTGTCTAATATTTCACGCCTTCAGGAATTCTTGGAATTGTTAAATTTGAATATGAAAAAAATAGCTGAAAAGAGGCTATTTTTCGAAACCCTATTTGTAGTAGAGATCGGGTTTAAAAATGTAACTTGAATTAGGACTTCTTTATTTCTTCAAATTATTTGCGCTTAGTAGGGCTATTCTGTCAGTCATTTCGCTAAGTGTAGCACTACCTCCAAGGTCATAGGTTACGTATTTATTTTCATTAATAACCTGCTCCGTTGCGCTAAATATCGCTGCTGAAATGTCTTTCTCACCAAGATACTCGGCCATCCACGCGCCAGACAAAATAGTAGCGACAGGATTTACCTTGTTCTTGTTGGCATATTTTGGTGCACTGCCATGTGCTGGTTCGAACATAGCGAAATTATCTCCATAATTCCCTGAGTACACGTTTCCTATAGATCCTACATGTCCTGATGCGCATTCGGATATTATATCCATAAACAAATTAGTACTAAGAATGACGCTGTCATTAAATCTCTCTGGATTTTTCA
>JAICQW010000198.1 GCA_025937665.1 Nitrososphaeraceae archaeon
ATCCTCTGCCGTCTGTATTTCTTTGGAAATAGGTTGGTATTCAATAAAATCTGCATGTAGCAAAAGAATGCGCATTTAATGACGAGAACTAAACCTAAAAGGTCAAATTAAATGGTTTGGAAATAAATTCTCAATTTTACAGCTAATAATTAGATCTGAGTTCAATAAACCGGGTTTCAGGGCTCAGTCTCAAGTTTGTAAATGGATACTTGCTAATATCAGTCCCTCCCGTAATATTCTGCTCAAACCTTGCTAGATTATGCGTTGCATTGTATGCTAGATTCAATCTGGACGAATTATCTCCATTCAAAATTCTAACAAATCCACTATCTATAATCATCAAGTACTTGTCTGTCTTGAATGGTGTCTTACTGTAAAAGTTCTTTGCATCAAATGTCTTGTTAAAAACAAATTCTGGAATCCAAAAGTATTGAGGATTTCCAATTAAAGTTACTTTATCCGCAGGACTGATGGCTGTTGCATTTGAATTACTATCCGGTAAATTTTCGAGTACAAAAGCAAGTGCTTGATAATAGGTTGAATTCATATTCAATGTAATCAGCATGGTAATACTGCATATGCCAAATATTCCGATAACTGCAATCCTGATGTAGGGAAGCATATTTTTCAACCTGACATTGGCAATGTTGTTTCCTATCTTTTCTATCATGGTAGCGCCGGCTATGCAAAACGGAGGCAGCAACAGTATAAGATGAAATGAAGAAACATAGCCGATTGCTTGTAAGAAAACAAAAATGGGAATCGTCCACAGCAAAAGAAAATAGTCCTTCTTTATTGCTGAGTAAACAAGGCCACCCATTCCAAGAATAAACAAGACCGGGTCTATTTGGAAGAACGTGTTTATTGTATTTATCAAAGGTCTATCTCTACTAACTTGGTAACGCACACCATCTATCCAATCATTCATGTCTCCACTTAATGTTGCATGAATAGGCCACAACATAGGGACCAAAAGAACCGGGATTAACCAGACTATTGCATATTTCTTTTTTCTGGTAACCATATACACCATAATGACACCTAAAGGAATCATTGTAAATGCAGGTATCTTGGTAAATATCGCAAGACCTAGGAAAATTCCTGATATAATTAGAGTAAGCTTGGTATACTCACCCTGGTATGCGTGTTTTTGTGTTTGTTCAAGTTGTTGTTGCTGCTCCTGATTTTTTTGTAGTTGACCTGGAAGCTCTGTGTCTTTTTGAGGTTTTGACTGTAGTTTTGAGGGTGAAGAAGAAGATGATTTGAACTGGCGATCCCTACCTAAATTTAAAATGAGGAGTATTGATGTCAAAATGAAGGGCAGTTGTATTGTCTCTAGGAATATTCTCCTTATCATCCAGGTAAACGGCATTACTGCAAATAATATTGAGGCAATTATTGCAACATTTCTGCCGTATCTGTACTCTGTGATCCTATATAATAGAAAAGTGTCAAACACAGCCAAGACTCCCATAATCACACGTGGGACCAAATACAATTGCTCAACGGGATTCTTCTCGCCAAACGTTTCGATATTAGGAAAACCAATTATGCTAAAGATGCCTGCCAGGAAAATTTGGCCAAAGTAAGGAGCTCGATATCTATCCTGCGGCTGAAGTCCCTGACCGATTTCTGTGGAAATTGCCTTTCTGAGGTAGTGCCCTTCATCCGTATGAATTGATGGAAATCCTGTAGGATTCCACAGGTGGGTATAGGCCGAAAGGACAAGTGGAATAAGAATAAATACTAAGGATCGCCGCCTGGTTCCGTCTTTTAATTGTAGTCGGAGATTCAATTAGCTTCTTTATCCATTAAATATGACATTTATACATGAATTAAACCTTGTGGAGGATGTTAACCAGGAAATATGTTGTAAACTATTGAGCGTCACGTTACCATGAAGAAGAGTTTCTCCTCTTCTTATTTTCGATCTATTAAAGGTGCTTTGTTTTTTTTCTTGGCTACTACTTTACTGACTGAACAGAATTTTTGAGGATATCAAAGTACTTTGTAGGAACTAAATTACCAGCATCGTCGCTTGTCACTAGATTAAAATTCTCCACTCTATGGGGTCTAAAATTCCAATACCAAAATGCCCATCCATAGGGATCTATTTCATTGAATTTCTTTAAAATCGCATTTGTATCTTCCGGAGTGATATCACTTGATTCTGGGTCTATTTCGTAGACAAAGTCTCCTTCTTCGTTTATTACTTTATCCCTAGCCACGTTATTCCATTCCCCGATATACATAGGAACTCCAGATAGGTTGCCAGTTGCCAAAAACATGTTAAGTCTTTGCTCTTGGTAGCTGCCCGGTGATGGCAATCCGTATATACTAAATTTGAATATCGTATTTGTCTTATTTTCAGGTGTCATCTTTGCTAGATTCGTTGCATTGACTCCAATGTTACTATCAAGATCAACAGGTATGCTCATGCTATACACAATATCTTTTTTTGTTACATTTCTCAATTCATTTGTCATAAAAGTATTAAATTTTCCAATCTTATCCCACTGGTCCACGCTGTGTACTTGCGGTTCGCTCAATATTTCATATCCAGCAGTACTTGCGTGGCTGTCTACCGTACTGACTACTTTCTTCAAAAATTCAGACTGAAGATTCCATCCATCAGTACCATTTGCGTCAGTGACCTCTCTATTCCACCAGTTAGTCCACCATGCTGCTGCTGATGGATACAAAGGACTACCTCCACTGCCGTAAGTATATTCTGTATTATTTTGGAATAAGAAGCTAGGAAATCCTGTTCCTCTTTGAGGATTAAGCCATGATGATGTATGAAATTGATGGTTATCGTAAATTATTTTTATTCCATATTTGTCTGCAAGAGTTGCGGCAAACTTTAATTCATTTATGAATGCCACGGGATTTTTCACATAAGATTCCCAATAGTATACATATCTCACATGGTTCATTCCTCCATCTTTTATTAACTTAAAACTCTGGTCATAGTAATTATCAGGAAACGGATTCTTAAACTCTCGAGATTGAGGTATAGTAGTATAGTAACCTAACATGTTTACCCCGATAAGTTGCGTTTTTGCCTCTTGAGCATATAGATTAGGTATCACTGAAATGTTTAGAATTAATAAGAAAGCAAATGTAATTCCGAAAACCGGCAAATTCATTAGCTGAATAAAATCAAAGTCCCAATATAAAATTATTGAAGAGAAAAATATCGGGTTTTAAGAATGAGCTTCTCTTGCCCCGGGGACAAGTTGTCTTGTTGTTGTAAGATCCTCAATTTTCTTGTTGATATTGAGAACTATTTCAAGCAAGTCAGGTTCAATTCTGTTTTGTTTTATGAATGAAGCCAATGCTTGAGTGTCTTTTGGTAGGCACATTCCATCAAATGGTCTTCCAAATTCAGTACCATATTTGCCAATTCTTTTATCCAACGATACGCCCAAACTCACAACCTTGTCGTCTATTCCCAAATGTTTGCAAATCAATCCTATTTCATTAAAGAATGAAATCTTTAATGACA
>JAICQW010000036.1 GCA_025937665.1 Nitrososphaeraceae archaeon
TGAGATTGGCATCATATGCCAGTAAGAAGAAATTAAAAATTACCACAGTATTGGGCGCTAGAACCAAAAAGGAAGTATTCTTTGAGAAAATGGCTAAAAAGCTTACAGAACATGTCGACTCTTCTGTAAAAATCTGTACTGACGACGGTAGTTATGGACTAAAGGGAACAACTGTCAATGTAATGAGTAATTTAGTGAGAAATAATACATTTGACTGTGTCTATACATGTGGACCTGAACTCATGATGAGAGGTGTTGTAGAGATAGCCAACAAGAATTCAATTCCAGTGCAGGCAAGTTTGGAACGTTATATGAAATGCGGAATAGGCATCTGTGGGAGTTGCTGTCTTGATAGCTCGCTAGTTTGTCAGGATGGTACAGTGTTTAATGGTAAACAGCTCTCAAAGATCCTTGATTTTGGTATCTCCTATAGAGATAAAGATGGACAAAAAATTCCCTATAGTTAAAGGATACCCTGGTTACTTTATCTGAAGAATGCTTACATTGAACTTTAATCGAGAATTCAATTTGTGTTTGTCAATATTTATCAATCTAGCAAATAGTGATACTTATCTAGTTAGTTTTTATCTAAATCTGCAACTAGATTCATGTTCTAAAATGAAGAATCGCTCTGAGATTGAAATTATGGCCGCGATCCTAAATGCAGCTGTCTCAAACTGGGAATACAAAACAACTATAATGATTAATGCAGGCGTATCTCATTCTCAATTAACCCGTTATCTGATGACCGCAGTTGACAGAAAACTGATGGAATATTCAGAGATCACAGGATTGTACAGAACCGCAGAGCCAGGATTGATCTTCATAAAGAAACATGAAGAAATGTGCCGCATTTTCCCGGCAATATCTGATTTACCAGAAGTATCACACAGTAATAATTATGTTGTAAAAGAATCTCTGAATGAATAAACTGCATTATACAGGATTCGATCTGTTCTATCTATAAAATAGTAAGCTATTTTTACAATCTATTGATTTCATTAAACAAGTATCATTACTTATATATAGTAAAAGCAATATTTTTTGTACTCTTGGGTCAGCGAATAAAATGACATTGTATTAATTTACCACTTCCATTTTCAAATTTCATCAAGTTTTGAGTCAATATAGGTTGAGAAATCAGAGTGTTTAAACAATGAATGATATTGTAGGTTGTTCTTCTCAAGTAAATTTTCTTCTGACTCTCTGTCAATTACACTAAAAATATGGATATTGTTGAGACCATGATTACGAAGTGCAGTTACTGCATCAAGAACACTTTTTCCAGTTGTAACTACATCATCGACTACAGCTACAGGGTCCTTCACGATGCCTTCGATCCTTTTTTCAAGGCCGTATGTCTTGACACTCTTCCTGACAAAGAATCCTGAGATTGTGTTTGGCAATCTTGAATAATAGCAAGAACATACTATTGCCGTTGAAATTGCAATTGCTCCTGATTCTAGACCTCCTACTGACATTATTTTGGGTTCAACCTTTAATATCCGGGTAAGCATCAATTCGCCGATAAGCACAGCGCCTTCAGGCTCGTTGACAATGGACTTTATATCATAGTAGAATTTGCTTTTTCTGTTGCTAGATAAAGTTACATCCTTTATGACAATTCCTCTTTGCTTTATGATTTCTTTGAGTCGCTCATATCCATCATCAATAGTCATATCCAAAGTTTGATGCCTCGACATCTTGTATATCTTAATTAATAAAAAGCTAACCACAACCTGAATAAATTTCCGTGTTCAAACTATATAGAGGATTTCAGTAGAATCAAATTCAGGTACAATTTCAGTTCAGATGTTTTTTTCTGTTCATCAAAATTATATATTCAAGGAACAGATAATTGAGCTAGTTAATGACTAAGGATATACAGGCGGCGCGGAATGATTGGCACGCCAATGTTGTCAGCAAGATGGCAATAGATGATCCATCTAAATTAGCTGAATATGCTTTACACGTCTCACGTATTGTTGCATATGATAGTTTGGTAATTCAAGATGAATTGGCAAAAATTGAAGAAATTGGTAAGAAAGTTGCAAAGTCACTGAAAAGTTCTTCAGAGTTTAGACCTACCCAATTCATTGAAAAAATAAATCACCAATTATACAAGATAGAAAATTTTAAAGGGAATAGGGATGATTATTACAACCCTTCAAACAGTTTGCTCAACACAGTAATAAAGAGAAAGACTGGAAATCCTATAACACTATCTATATTATATATCCAATTGGCGAAATCACTAGACTTTACACTTTATCCAGTAAATTTTCCTTCCCACTTTATGGTAAAACATGTTCTAGATGATGAAGATAATGAAATTATAATAGATCCGTTTAACGAAGGCAGAATAATGGATGATTACTCTTTAAAGGAACTATTAGACCATTTTTACCCAAAAATGAATATCGCCCTAACCAGAAAATTGGTTGACAAAGCCTCAAATCCTGACGTTATCATTAGAATGCTGAACAATCTAAAAACGAGCTTTTTTGAGTGTCAGGATTTGGATAGTGCTGAGCTTGTAAATGAAATGATACTGGATATTAATGGAAATGACCAACATGGCCTAAGAGACAAAGGAATGGTATGTCTCCATAAGAAGAAATATGATGAGGCGCTCAATTTTTTTAACACTTATCTGGAGAAGTTTCCAGAAGCAAGTGATGTTGACACAATTCTGGAACTAATAAGAAGCATCAAAACAAGTGATCTGTGATATGTCTCTAGATTCAGAATTACTTGATATTATGCGGAAAATTGTAGTAAGTAAAAATGATATTGATTTAAGTAAAAAAACTGATAATACTGTTTTCATACTCTTTGTAGAGGAATCACAAGGCTCTGCCGGGGGGAGGATAGGGGGTGCCGGACTTAGAAGGATAAGTAAGATTAGCTGTTTTAATATCGTTGAAGGTACAACAGAAAAAATTTTTGAAACCAGTGACGAAACGGAAATATCAAAATTCGAAATACCATTGAGCGCAGTGGCAATGGACATCAAACTGTCAAATGGTGTCCCAAAAGTGATTCAGGGTATAGTGGATGATAATCTAGTAAGCACTTATCTTGGCTTGATACAGTAGATGGTAAAATTAGACTACTTAATTACAGTTCAACATGTTGTAACAAACGATGTCCAATTGATAGTACGCTTTCAGCAATGACAACTAGGGGATTTATGAGTTATTTTAGCAATATATGTACAAGACCTAATGACTGGTTAACAGGTTCAATCATGATATAAATTGGGATTGCACTAATAAAATCATAATTGATAACTCATAACAAATCAATAGCAGTATTTGATTCTGGATTAGGATCACTATCTGTCATTAGAGGCATCCGAAGTCAGATTTCAAAGGAAAACATTATTTATTTTGCAGATAAAAAAAATTTCCCATACGGGCAAAAAACAGTAGATGAGCTTGAGCAAATTATGGCAGAAACTGTCAGCGCTTTATCAAATTTTGATCCAAAATTAATCGTTGTTGCATCAATTACTCCTTCAATACAAATGTTGAATAAGATTAAATTAATGAGTTCCATTCCAATTTTGGGAGTTTCAGTTCCATTAAAAGAGGCATCAAGACTGACAAAAAAGAAACATATCGGAATTCTTGGGACTAAGGGAACTATAAGAAGCAGAGAGCTTGATGAACAAATCAAAATTGAGGTTCCCCAAGACATATTTGTTACAAAGTTTGATGCCTCAGAAATAATTGAGATTGTAGAAAAAGGACTCTTTCTCAAGGATGATGATTATACATTTAGAATCATTTCTAGATCCATGGAGGGTTTGGAGGATACTAATTTGGATGTGTTGGTCCTATCCAGCACCCATTTGTCGATTGTCAGGTCACATATTGAATCTATGTATCCTTCAATAAGGATCATTGATCCTGCAATAAACGCAGCAAAAGAGATCAGACAATTTTTGAAATCTAAAAATATTCTCAGAAAAAATGGATTGGGTAGAATGAGGATCATTGTAAATGGGCACAAAGATGAGTTTCAGGAAACATTGAGGGAAATGGGTCTTACAGGATCAGTGGAAAGTTTTGAAATCGATTGAACTCATTTTTTATGACCAGATGCTTCTAACTCCTGCTTTCATAACGATTATGTTAAATATTCATAAATCTCCTCATTAGAAGATGAACAACCGACCCAACTGGGACACTTATTTCATGTTGCAAGCTGAAATAGCGAAATTGCGATCAAATTGTTTGAGTCGTCAAGTTGGCTGTGTGATTGTTAAGGATAATCGACAAATAGCTACGGGTTACAATGGTACTCCCTCAGGTATCAAGAATTGTTTTGATGGCGGTTGTCCAAGGTGTTTGGATAAACAGAACAATAAGATAAAGTCAGGTGAAAATCTTGATAGATGTTTTTGCACCCACGCAGAGGCTAACGCAATAATGCAATGTGCACTGTTCAGGACTGGCAGCACTAAGGGTTCTACTCTATACTCGACATTCGCACCGTGCCTTGAATGTAGCAAAATGGCTATCAGTGTAGGTATCAGTAGGATTGTTATCCTGGACTCCTATCCAGAAGACGGAAATGCAATATTAAGTCAGGCTAATGTTGAGATTTCAAAGTTAGAAAAGAAGGAAGTACTATCATGGATTTCGGATTTGAACAAAACAAAACCATGAGTATCTGTAAACATATCACAACATACAACATCATATATTTAATGTCAAATTTTGGTCATGCCTGGAGATTCGTTAGATAACTGATTTATAAAATGAATATGTATGTATTTCTAAGATGATGAAATCCGTTAATTCCGTTAGCTCACAATTATCGCTTTGGTCAGTTCTCGTCCTAGGTCTATGATTACATTCGGTTCTATCTCCATGCAAGTCTCATTTGCTCCTCCTCCAGAAAATATGATGACAGTTGATCCAACTCTTCAACCTGAAAATGTTACTACTTCAGTAGGTGATCTTATCATTGTTGTATTCAGTTCTGGATCTCGTATGAGAGTCCCAGAACCTGATAAAGCTGCAATGGAAGTTTCCTGGGTAGGCGGAGGTAATTACAGAGGAATGACAAATATTTCAGATTTCGGCACCGTCATGGTGGAATCAGGAGCTGATGGTATATCGAGAAGTCATGGTCAAGGGATGATGATGAATTCACAAGGTGAAGTTGCTACCTACAGAATTCAGGGCTTAGGTAATATGGGTGCAGATGGGAATTTTCGAAATCATGGCATTGTGTTCTTTAATGCCACACCTGGTGGTGTATTTGAACAGCTATCTTCCACAGTAGGTGTATTTGCCAATGAAGTAAATCAAAAAGGTAACGCTGTAACAAAGATTTGGGAACTGCAGTAGAGAAAGATAGCACCGTTTGGATATTTTTCATACATCCACCTTTTTGTTTTCGGAAAAAATGATTGGTGCCTTTCTGGTATGGAAAGCACCAACCATATCATCCATTGCAAGATTAGATGATAAGCATATTTCGTAGAAAACTTATTTAAAAACTCGTCATAACTGTTTATTACTTTTCATAATTCACTGAATTGTTACAGGTAGAAATTTGTTACCGATCCAACGGAGACGTTACAGAACCGAACATAGAAAGATATATTAGATTCCGGACAGTCGTTAAAATATGCCTAATTTAAAACGAAAAATGTATATTTGCTTTTCAAAAGAAGAGATTGGTCTATTAGAGGATTTTGCAAAAAACAAAGGAGCATTGAATATTAGTCAGGCTCTAGAATCGCTAGTTAAAGAAAGAAATAGTGAAAATTAAATTTTCTTAGTGACTCTCAAAATAATTTTGAAAATTATTACGGCTTGTCCTTTGATTTTGTACCGATGTCGATGATTTCATCAATGTCTGAGATGAAAATTTTTCCTTCTCCTGCAAGTCCTGTGCTTGTGCTCGCAAGGATCTTGTTCACGACCTGTTCAACAAGCGAATCATCAACTACAGTAAAGATAGTCAAGTTGGGGTTAAATTCAGGCGTATAAAGGGAAGTACCTCTACCGGAATGCACTGCAGCAGGAGGATTCACACCTCTTCCTTTCGAATCAAAGTAGGTAAAACCACCAATGTTCAACTCTTTCAATGCGGAAAACGCATCTGACATTTTTGACTGAGGAATAATTGCATCTATTCTTTTCATAGTTACTAATGTATTCCACTGCTTTTATTAAAATTTTCTTATCAAAAAAACAAATTTAGCCAATTTTGGACAAAAAGTCTTCTAAATTCACAAACGACAAACCAAAGTTATTAGAAAGTCGGTGCATCATGAGTGAATAACTGTGTTTTTTCTATTTGTAAAGACTCCAACTACTATCACAGCCACACCAATGGCAATAATCATAATGTCCGCGGGGATTAGGATAGCAGCTACCTCATTAACCATTCCGTAAATAACTAGCATGATGCCAAATACCATTAATGATATACCAGATAATACTTCACCATTAAAGCCAGTTCCAACCATGCTATGATCACGGATATGTTTCAATAAAAATCATTTCATTGAATAAAATAAGCTAATCCGATCTCATTCTCTCTGACCGTTTCTTCCATGCAACCAACATAAAAATAAATGGAATAGTCATTACCGTAGTTGCAATTAGTACTGGCTGCATTATTCCCATATCTACCGGTGTTCCTATCAACATAAAGTATGGAAATGGATAGAGTCCTGATACAAAGAACCACATGGCAATTATGAGCGCTATATATGGCAAATTTTTCTTGAAAAATGAAACTTTTTCTATTTTTCGAGAGCTACATCTTTTGCAAATTGTCCCCTTTCTGTTCACACATGATGAACAAACGATTTTTGAACAAATCACGCAAGATTTGTTTCCAAATCTAGATCCACATATATCACAATCTGTCAACTGAAAAAATATAAGATAACGATAAGTAAAAATGTTTTATCTCTTGGGGCTTTGATGTCTGACCTCGTCTAGGATTCCAGGGAACAGAAATATGGTCTAATTTTTCCGCCACAAACCTAACCGCTTGTTGTGGTTTGGTTCAAGGTCCTTAAAGAGGGTGGAGTAAGTAAAATACTCTGATTTCTAATGACTTCCTGAGCAGGTAAACCATATTGTTCTCTCAACTCTGCCTGTTGTACGTTGATTCTTTCAGCAGAGAAAGATGGTCCAATGTGCCCAAACATTACATACGCGATGATGATGACTGCTAAAGACAAACCCATTGCAAGTATACTCCATGCTACGCCTTTCATATGGAAGTAACCTCCTCCGGATTGAATCTTGTCGTCGTGGGAAGACATGTTCAAATTACCTAAACCAAGTGCTTAAAAGTATTTGGATTGTTTGTAATTTTTTTGGTTGTATCATATGATTTTCATCGGACAATGAATAAAAACTCGGTTTCATGTAATAATCGCAATGATTGAAGAAAAATTAAGATCCATTGGAATTAGGCTTTCCAGCCCTCCTCCGCCAATCGGCTCCTACGTTCCAGTAATACGGAGCGGGAATTTGATTTTTGTTTCCGGACAAATTCCAATAGTACAGGGAATTTTGCCAGAACAATACAAGGGCAAGATTCCTACCCGGGTTTCTATAGCCGATGCAGTGCAGGCTTCAAAACAATGTACTATCAACGGACTAGAACAAATCAGCAAATTCCTCGGTAATTTGGAAAGCATTTCCAAATTCGTTAAAATAACTGGTTATGTGAATTGTGATCCTACTTTTAAGGATCATCCCAAAGTTATCAACGGAGCATCAGATTTTTTACTCGAAATATTTGGTGAAAAGGGTAAACATACTAGAGTTGCCATCGGAGCAAATAGCCTTCCCCTTGACAGTGTAGTGGAGATTGATATAATTTGTGAAGTAAGCTAGTATTCCACCATTATTGTAAAGTCAAACCAAACTATGCCAAAATGGTGATATCCTTTGCTTGCCCTGTTAATTAAGAGCAAATCCTGAAGTACAAGCAAGATAAAAGCTCATATTTGCCGTATGTTCAATTTACTCCGTATTGGATATACTTGAAGGCAACAACCTTGCATCGAACCTCTTCCAAAGATATTCTGCAAATGCAAAAAATTGGAAATTTGTAGTTTCTGTCTCACAAATGAATGGAAACTTTTATGATGCTATTGTTAGCAATCCAAATGAAGTTTGGCAGCTCAAGATTGATTCGATTTACAAGCCAAATCCACTAATAGTTGGTGCAAAGGTCGATGTAGATCCGGTAAAGTTTAACGATAATTCCCACATGCCTTTCGGATATCGAAAATTAGACCCAGAAAAAATCGGCAAGATCTTATCTAACATGGGTGAAAATCAAGACAATAGTGGTATTAGTTCGTACATTTCCTCTCTAATTTCTTCCTCCGAACCTGAAGTCCCTGCTCCCAACAACAGTTATGCATATGGACCATTTGTATTTACGCAAAAAAACCCGATTAAAGTAGATGAGTATCAGAAAAACATATCTGAGAAATTGGCGAGTAGACTCAAAGATAAACTCCGACTGCTATACTCTAGTTATGGTTAATGAGAGTATCAATTTCTTCTTAGTCAAGTGTGGGACGAACTAGTAAAGAAGGTGAATTCTTATTAGTTTTGGCGATACTAACAGAAGGAACTGTTATCAATGGGGTCGGCCGGATTCGAACCGGCGGCCTCCAGCGCCCAAGGCTGGCATCATACCATGCTAGACGACGGCCCCAACTTCATGGTTTAGCAAATTCGATACCTCCCAGTATAATTTTAACTTTGAGATGTGAAAATCTTGGAGACAACTGGCATCAATACTTTAGTCGGGTCATAATTCATATTTTATATCCTACTTGTTCCATCAAAACATTCAGAAATGATGCGTGTATCAATATATCTAAATATGTTTGACTTTGAGTTTTAAGAGTTGGATAACTTTGAGAACTATATCAAGGCTGGAAAGATAGCTTCCGAAGTTAGAGAGTATGCTAGGACTCAAGATCACACTGGAAGAACACTAAGCGAAATCTGCAATGACGTTGAAAATGAGATAATAAAAAAAGGCGGAGAACCGGCATTTCCAGTTAACGTAAGTTTGAATGATATAGCAGCGCATTATACCGCAGTGCCAAACGATCCCACGGTTGTAAAAAATACTGATGTACTGAAAATCGATGTGGGAGTGCATATTGATGGATATATCGCTGATACCGCAGTAACTGTGAGTTTTGATTCAAAGTATCAAGATTTAATTGATATTGCTCAAAGAGCACTAGACGAAGCGATAGGAATTGCTAGGTCAAATACACGTGTTTCTGATATAGGCAGAATAATAGAAAAGACAATCACAAAGTATGGTTGCAAGCCAATACAAAATCTGAGCGGTCATTCCCTTGAGAGATACACCATTCATGCAGGTCAATCAATTCCAAACATCTGGACCATTGGCCATTCATTCAACTTGTCTGTAAACAATGTATATGCCATTGAACCCTTTGTGACAACAAAGGATGGTCAAGGTATTGTATATGAAGGCAAGGTCAAGAACATTTTTGGAATTGCCTCGAGAAAAAGAACCAAGGACCAGAGGGCCGATGAGTTCCTTGAATATCTATGGAATAAATTCAAAACTCTTCCATTTGCATTAAGATGGGTTGTTAAAGATTACGAGGAAAAGGAAGCGCTCTCGTTACTGGAAACCTTGCTAAAGAAGAAGAACGTTCATGCATATCCAATTTTAGTCGAAGGGTCCAATAGAATTGTTGTTCAAGCAGAACATACTATTATTCCTCAAGAATCCAACACCATTACAATAACGAAATAACGAAGAATCTATAATGGAAAAAGGACATTCATTGATGTGTGGGCCCTGATTGAGATAAAATCAGATTAGTATTAAAATAAAATATGAGAATGTGCTAAAAGTAATATATACAGGTTTTAACTAGTTGCTTGTATGAAAGCAAAAACAGTCGTCTATGGCGCATATTTTGCATTAAAACTATGGTTTTATAGGAAAATTAAAGGTAAAAAATCCAAACCAGAGAAAGAAATCTCGCTGTAATTTACTTTATATTTTTGATTGAAATTGTAAGATTATAGTATAAAGCATGTAAATCCAAACTGCTTAAAATTAAGACTTGATTATATAAATTCAATCTTGTTTGAATCAGATATTTCTGAACTGAGAAGACTTGGACTTGCGGATACATTTAACGATAATTGGACAAGGACAATCTATTCAGTGGATGCAAGCCATTGTACCCTCAAACCTTCTATAGTTAGCTTCCCGTCTGACGAGTATGACCTTCAGAAAATATGCACATACGCACATTCACACGGCCTTCCCATAACTTGCAGAGGAGCTGGCACAGGATTATTGGGTCAATCCTTAACCACGGGTATCGTATTAGATGTTACTAAAAAAATGAACAAAATCCTGGAAATTGGCGATGATTACGTTGTTGTTGAACCGGGAGTTGTAAAAGCAGTACTTGATAAAGAACTTGCAAAAAGCAATAAATTTATTCCACCAGATCCTGCAAGTAGTAACTATTGTACAATTGGCGGAATGATAGCGAACAATTCCAGTGGTCCACATGGACTAGGATATGGAAGTATTATTAACTATGTACAGAGGGTTGATCTTGTATATTGTAACGGAACGATAGGATTTGCAGATCAGAGTAGCCATGATGATAAAATCGATAAAATGTTAAAATACGTATCGTCTGTAAATATCAAATTAAATGATCATTATCCCAATGTAAGCAAGAATTCAAGCGGATATCGATTGGATGCAGTTTTTGAAAATAATCGGATAAACCCACAGAAGATATTTGTTGCATCGGAAGGAAGTCTGGGCGTAATCACTAGATCCAGAATATCAATACTGGACATCCCGGAAAAAAAATCCCTCATTATTCTCAAGTTTGAGAACATTTTTCATGCTGCTCTGGTTGTGCCATATATTCTTCAATTCAAGCCTGTAGCATTGGAATTACTGGACAAAGGCACTATGATAGAAGGTTGGAAAACTGATCAGTCTGAAAATAAGAATTCCTGTATTATGTTTGTAGAATTCTATGGAAATGATGATAATTTCTATCAAAGAGTTCACAAGTTTGAAGACAGTCTTCGGCAGAAAGCAAAGATAGTCGAAAGCGGATATGACCCAAAAAGTGTGAGTAGAGCCTGGAGTGAAAGAAGAAATTCGCTTAATATTGCCATGAAAAATGGAGTTGGTTCTAGAAGGCCAGCTGGAGTAATTGAAGATACCGTAGTTCACCCCGAACTTTTACATGATTACCTGATTTTTCTCTTAAAACTACTTGCTGAATACAAACTTGACTATGTTGTTTATGGTCATGCAGGAAATGGCAATTTACATCTAAGGCCTATTATCGATTTTGCATCAAAAGACTGCAATATCTTGATGGAAGCTCTGGCGAATAACGTTTTCAATCATGTTTCTGAAATTAATGGTTCCATTTCAGGAGAACATGGTGATGGAATGCTTAGAACAAAATACATACCAATGATGTATGGTCAAACAATGTATCAAATGTTCAAACATATAAAATCTATTTTTGATGATAAAAAGATAATGAATCCTGGAAAAAAAATACCATGAATCATTTTCTATGAATGTGGATAAATCATATGCCTATAGACTACACTTCATAACCAACTAACTAATACGAGTAGGGCACCTTGAGACAAACTAATTACAAATGAGATTTTCTTAATTTATAACGAGTTCCGAATCTAAATATCAAAAGGCCTGTGGCAATTGTAAGTAGTGCTGTTACTAATGTTAGAGGAGATACTATTGATCTCAAGATGCCAGGTGCTGTTGAAACAAATTGACAATTAGAGTCGTTACTATCACAAATCTTTTGTACCGGAAAAATAAGAATAACTGAAACCAGTATTATCATAATAACTGTTCCTGCAAGAGAGAATATTGCTCCACATTTGATGATATTGTCAATATTGATGAGCATTTTTAACCCTGAAATATCAAGCCTGTATTTTCCGTAGGTCTATCGTCACAAAACTGTATGTATCACCAGTAGAAACTATTTCAAATTTGTTATTGTAGTATTGGAGCGGGAGCGAAGCATACATGTGTTTATCCCATAGTTCATGCACCCCGTCAAAATACACCTTTCTTTTTTCACCCTTCATTCTCAATATCTCATGACTCAGGACATGTGATATTTTGGCACAATTTTTATCAGCGTAAAATTTTACTCGATCCAGATCAGAAACCGGCTCTTTGGATCTTTCCCAATACGCTATACCAAAATTTTCTGAGGAGTAACCTTCAGTTCTACAGTCCGTCCAAAATGGCTTAAAGTAGGTGAGATAAAAGTGGTATGTTCCTTTGTCCCTTTCAGAATGATCTCGAGATAGGTAGGAAATTGACATCCTATCAAATAGTCTCCCCGGAACTACGGGAAGTATATCTGCCTTTATCTTTAGGTTTACATCAAATGATCTCTTTATCCAGTGATGAAAAAATCGAGACATTAGAGAAACATAGTACCAATCTTCATTTTGCAATCTAACCCAATCCTCATTCTTTGCTACGTATATAAAAA
>JAICQW010000326.1 GCA_025937665.1 Nitrososphaeraceae archaeon
GTTGGTTCTCTTTACATCCTAATTCTACAACCACGCAGGAAGAAATTGATAGAGTCATCGAGAAAATCTATGGCAAATCTTAAGGATGCGGACAAGGGCTAAATAAGTTGAACAAGATCTATTTTTAGGAACACGTTTCTCACATTTTGATATGCATAAAAAAAGAAAATGCTTAGAAAAGTAGTTGAACGGAACCTTAATAATTATATCCTGATTAAGATTATGTCGAATGCTAGGAACCGTTAACCCGAATCCTGATGTCGATGAAGAGCTATTTTTGGGAACTGCCGAGTCTGAACATGTTGAAATGTACTTGAAGGCAATATGGCATATTCGCGAACGAAAGGAAAAAGTTAAAGTTAGCTCTATTGCCAAGATTTTGAACGTTAGGCAACCTTCAGTCGTTCAAATGCTTCATAAATTGAACGACGCAGATCTTGTTCAATATTCGAAAGGCAATTCTGTCATGAAATTGACCCCCGAAGGAGAGCAAATTGGAGAACGAATGATAAGAAATACAAGACTTTTAGAAGTTATGATGAATGAATCTCTAAAAATTGAAATTGATGAAGAGATGGTATGCGGAATAGAACACCACATGAAAGCTATATTTACTGACGCATTATGCACATTGTTAAAGCATCCTCGGTCTTGTCCGCATGGATATCGTATCCCTCTAGGCAAATGTTGCAAAAAATGAATTACTAAAGTTTTCATATTTCTAATTATTATCATGGACAATTTACCCAACCTTTTTTGAAATGCGATTTGGGTATGTCAAGCAAAAACAACGAATCATGGAGCATGTTCCGCGGAAACACGAGAAGAACGGGTTCAGTAAGAACCAGGCCACTGACTAGACCGTTACTCTACTGGACAATTGAGTTAGGTCCAATTATTTCATCTCCGACCTACGACGGTGGATTTCTGTATGTTGCTACCTTAACTGGACGTATATTCTGCTTGGACATATTGAGAAGAGAAATAAGATGGCATCAAAACATTGGGAGTCCTATCGTCTCATCTCTACTAATCTTGGACAATATGATAATCTGTGCAACATTTGATTCATGGGTAAGTGGCGATACTCTTGATAATAATTTCGTATATTCCTTGGATAAAAATGATGGAAGGATGATTTGGAAGATTCAGATGGGCGGAGATATTTTTTCATCACCATGTCCCGCAGGAAAAAACATAGCTATAGGATCGATGGATCATAGCTTGTATCTTCTTAATTCAAGAGGGGAAATAATCTGGAACTTTGAATCAAAAGGTCAAATTTGGTCCTCTCCTTCATACTATGAAAACAATTTTTACTTTGGGTCAGACGATGGTTTCATTTACTCGATTGATATTGACGGATCACTAAGATGGAAATCAAAATTAAATGGCAAGATACGTTCGTCGTCCCCATGCATGTCTGAGGAATCATTTTTTGTTGGAACATATGAAGGTGGCATTTACTGCCTGAACAATATAGACGGTATTCCAAAATGGAACAAAAATATATCAAAACCTGTCTTATCATCCCCTCTATTGGTAAAAGA
>JAICQW010000202.1 GCA_025937665.1 Nitrososphaeraceae archaeon
CCTAAGCAGAAAAAAGTTTACCTCATGGAACCAACAATCTATGATTTTGTCATGAAGTCTGACAGAAAAACGCAGATTGTGTATCCAAAGGATTTGGGATATATAGCAATTAGAACCGGATTGAGGAGTGGATCTAACGTTCTTGAAATAGGGACAGGAAGTGCTTCACTTACGACATTCTTTGCAAGCCTGGTAGAGCCAGGTGGTCATGTATTTTCATACGACGTTAATGAAGAATTTATGGAAATTGCCAGCAAGAATCTCAAAAAATCAGGAATGGAAAAAAATGTTACGATGTTGAAGCATGATATAATGAAGGAAGGTTTGGAACATTCCAATGCTGATGTTGCAATAATTGATCTGGGTGATCCCTGGAATGTCCTACAGCTTGTTCACAGGTGTCTAAAAAATAGTGGCTCTGTTGCAATAATATGTCCAACAATGAATCAATTAGAAAAGACGGCCAAGCGCATGTCCGAAATTGGTTTTGCAGATATCGAGAGTTCTGAAATAATGATTCGCAATATCGAGGCAAGAGAAGGGAAAACAAGGCCTTCAATGCGGATGATTGGTCATACAACATATCTCATATTCGGTAGAAAAATTATGCAAGATAATGCCAAATCAGAAACTATTGTGGATGATTCGAAACCCCAAATTACTAATGATGAACAATAAACATCCCGTAGCATTATTTTGACGAATAATAAACTAAGTATTTCATTAAATCAAGCTTGATAATTTTCGAGGCTATCATAACCGACTAAGAGAACAATCAAGCCTGATTTGAGATATATAGCCAAATCAAAATGGGAAAGAGAGCTATTCTTATAAGGAACCGTCATAAACTTGAACATGTTGGCAACTGAAGGTTATTGTGTAAAATGTAAAGCGAAGAGGCAAATGAAAGGTGAATCACAGGTAACCATGAAAAATGGAAGACCTGCAACAAAGGGAACATGTTCAGTTTGTGGAACCAAGATGTTCAGGATTGGCGGTGGCCCTAGCAAAGCAGTCAAGAAAGGCAAGACGAAACCAAAGGCAAAATCAAAGGCAAAATCAAAGGCAAAATCAAAGGCAAAATCAAAGGCAAAAGCAAGAAGACGATAAAATCCTAAATTTCTTTTTTATCTTTTTATTCCGAAAGTTAAGAATTATTTGATATTGATTTTATCTAATTTGTATCGAAAATTCCTTTTCGGCATGATTCAATTTTTGAATGTTCCCATAAGAAGATATCAATTCTCGTAACTTGGTTCTCGGAGCTTCAGATTTTACAAGCTCCCTTGCGATCTTTATGCCTTCGTTCATATCACTAGCTCTTTCTCCTGCGATTAACGCAATAGCTGTATTAAGAACTACTATGTCTTGCTTTGCACTTGTTGATTTTCCATAAATTGTTTGCAAGGTACTCTTTACTGAATCCTCCACAGATTTGATTTGAATTTGCTCTTTTTTAACCAACTTCATATCCAATAATTTTGGATCTACCTCCTGTCTTTCAATTTTGCCAGATTTAAGAACCACTATGATATTTCTTGAAGTATTTGACAGTTCATCCATGCCGTCTAAAGAATGAACGAGAAAAATTTTTTTCAGATTTGAGTTAATCATTGCATTTGCTACAGGTTCGATAAATTTTGGATCAGAAATCCCAATCACCTGTGAAGTAATATTTGTACAAGGATTACATAGAGGTCCAATAAGATTAAAAATTGTCCTAAAACCAAGCCTTTTTCGTATCCCCGATATCCTTCTCAATTTCGGATGAAATTTAGGGGCAAACAAAAATGCATAATTAAGTTTTTCAAGTGATTCAATAATTCCACTCTCTGGCAGATTCAAATCGAGTCCTATATATTCAAAAAAGTCCGCACTTCCAAATAATCCACTAGCAGACCTATTTCCATGTTTTGCAACATTTACTCCAGAAGCAGACGCAACAACTGATGCTGCAGTACTGATACTAAATGAATTTGCTAGGTCACCACCAGTACCACAATTATCAATTAATGCACTATTAACTCTGGGACTTATATGAAGAGAATTTTGAATCATGGTATCCCTTATTATTCTTAGTTGATTAGCACTAACACCTCTAAACGTTAACGCCGCAAGGAACGAAGCGATGGTCGAATCTGGAATTTCATCCTGAAAAATAAGATTTACTGCCTTCAGAAAGTCATCTGCATCAATATTATCCCCTGATAAAATTTTTCTTGTTTGTTTTTGAAGATATTCTTTGGACATTATTTTTTCAAAATATCTATGAAATTTTCCAAGATATGATAACCATTTTTTGTCAATACGGACTCTGGATGAAATTGAACACCGTATATAGGATACTTTTTGTGTTTCAACCCCATTATTTCCGAATCATCAAGTGAGAATGCTGTTATTTCTAAACAATCTGGAAAATTTTCTCTTGATGCAACTAATGAGTGATATCTTGTCGCCACAAACGGATTTACAAGTTTCTCGAATAATTCGTTATCTACGTACTTTATTTTACTTGTTTTTCCGTGTCGTACAACATGTGCATTGATAACCTTACCACCATAGACATGAACTATACCTTGATGACCTAGACATACACCCAAAACTGGAATTTTAGGTCCTATAGTTTGAATGATATCACCACATATGCCAAATGACTTTTTGTCTGCGGGGTGCCCAGGACCGGGAGAAAGGACTATTCCATCCGGCTGCATTTTCTTTATATCATTTATTGTTATCTTGTTATTTCGAAAAACAACAGGTTCTGTAGATAGCTTTCCAAATAATTGGGCAATGTTGTAAACGAAGGAGTCATAATTATCAATTATCAAAATCTTTTTCATATCAAAACACCATAATTTCTTATTCCATTCTCACAATGTTAATTTTTACATCTATAGATATTTAATGTTTATAAATTAAACATGCATTATCTTATTCTCTCCAATTTTGGAACTATAAGATGCTCCTCTACGTAAATGAAGAATACAATTACATTGATAATACATTAAATAATCCTACATTTTCACTAAAAACATTGAGAAATGGTAAGAGTATTCATTAATGGTTATGGAAATATAGGTAGGCGACTGGCATCTGCATTCTCTCATGACAAGGAAATTCAATTTGTTGGGATTGGAAAATATTCAATTGATGATAAATTAGACGAAGCCTTTGCAAAGAAATATCCTGTCTATGTTCCAGAAGAAAAAACCCCGGAATTTAGACAAAAAGGCTACGATATTTCGGGTACAATTACGGATGCAATCAAATCATCCGATCTTGTAATTGATGCTGCAAAAGAAGGGTTGGGCTATAAGAATAAGGTAAATTACTATGTTCCTTTGAATAAACCTGCAATCTTTCAAGGAGGTGAAGATAGAGCGGGCGAAAATAAGGTTGCTGACATTATTCACA
>JAICQW010000127.1 GCA_025937665.1 Nitrososphaeraceae archaeon
ACATGTAATACGAAAACCTCTTCAAGCTAACCAGCCTGTCGAAGATGTCACTGCTAAGTGGAATATTAAGGTAGTCCCTTAAGTGAATCACTCTTAACTATAAGACATTGGATCTTTTCAGTTCTGGCACTCTCTGATAGTTGCATCTACTACAACTGATACACCAAAAACAAATAGTTAAGCATAGACTATCATAATATATCATTCGATTTAGAGGAATGATGCTTATTATATTTTGAGTTAAGGGTGCAAAAAATGCCTGAGAAGAAATTCAAGTTAATTTTTGCTCACAGTTATAATTTCTTGAGTGTCTGGTGACACTTGCTGCTGCAAGTGCTCTATACTTCCAAAACTTTTAGCAAATCTCCAACCAGATCGATTTATTACTTCCTTCAATTCATGCAAAGAATATAATCTTTGATTATAATGTAAATCCAACTTAAGTTGTAGACTAGAACTCCTATTTTTTTTCCTATAAAATCTCCAAAATCCTTCCGAAGTCGAATCGACAAGGTTAAATTTCCAATATTCTAGGACTTGATGTTTGCCAAAGTCGGAAATTATGTGTGGTTCAAAATTTTTTAGCCTCCAGTCTCTGTTTTCAGTTTGAGTAATCAAGATGCACCCATTTTTCGATGAAAGAGTCAACAAGTTTTGTAAGATAATTAAATCCTCATCTACGCCAGCATATCCTAGTGAGTTAAACATGATTATAATTGCTTTAAACCCTGTTTCATTGCTTCTAGACAAAATTTGTGAAACGCGGTGTGGTTCTCCTCGATAAAATCTAATCCGGCTTTTGAGTGCACTAGCATGTGTACGTTCTCTGGCCTTTTTCAAGAAGAATGCTGAAGGATCGTACCCAACTACCTCGTACCCTTTGTTAGCAAGTCTTACAGAATGTCTGCCTATACCGCATGAGAAATCCAGTATTTTACTTCTTCTTCCTATTTTGAACTCATCTAATATCTCGCATATGCCATTAACTTCGGCTTCAGCCAGATCTTCCATTTTCAATAGTTCAGGAAGATAAAGATGGGGATATTTTACAAATAATATGTAGGGCCATCCTTCTTTTTTTTTAATATTGCATTTATCATTATTCATTTCTAGTAAAGGGTATTTATTGTCTTGGAGCTGGTTTTTATCTCTTCAGTTTCAAAAATCATAGTCAATCAATATTGTTGTAGTATGCATTGTATAAATCAAACACATTGATTCTAAGTTGTTCTCTAGTTTTGCGTTCTGCATTTATAATCATCAACCCTTTATGAAGAAATATATTAGAAAATACTTCAGCCAGATCCTCTTTTTTCGTCATCCCAGAATATCTGGCGCAAGAAATAATTCATTCATTTATGGATTACAATTTAATAGTCCTCATTATATCATATAGTAATGATTGAAATATGCATACACTCTATTAATATTATATGTAGACTCACGAAAAGATACGAATTTATGCTATTATTGCGCAATATAAAACCACTCTAATTCTTTTAAATTTAATGATAATGGCGTAAGAGCTATGGTTTATTAAGTCAGCGATAGTAGTATATTCCATCTAGTGGTAAACAAAATGACCTTTGGCGAAATATCATTCTTCACTGCGGACTCTATGCCGTATGGTGAGACGTATGGTAGTTGGACGGTAAAATGGTGGCAGTGGTTTTTACAAACGCCAAAATCAATAAACCCTGGAACCGGAAAATATACCTACGTAAATCAGCAGTCTAATGATATCTTGTTCTTGGCTGGAAAGTTAGCTGATGAAGACAGAAATTTTCCCAATCGATTTTGTACAGTATCAACTAAGACATCAATTCTCTTTCCAGTGATTAATTGTGCAGCAACTCAATTAGAACATCCTAACTCAAAACTTCAAGATCTTATTGAGCATGTTAAAAGGGATGAAGATACTATCATTAAGAAAGAGTGCTCTGTGAATGGTAAAAGAATACCTGCGCAGCGCGTTAAATCAGATCCTCCTATATTTAAATCGAGAATAAATGAAGACAATGCATTTAACGTCAAAGGAGGGGGAAGTACTGATGCTTCAGCTGATGGATTCTGGGTGTTTTTGAAACCACTTCCGATGGGTAAGCATATTATTTCTTGCCGAGGTTCCTGTGAGTATGGAAAACTAAATTCAGGCGCAAATTATCATCTACAGGTAGTAGAATAGAGGACTTTATGTCTGGACGATAGCTACTTCGAAATTCATGACGGCAATTTAACATGTGTAATAAGGATCAATTAATAAATATTAGTAGATGATTCCATCTGCGCTAAAGATAATAAAACAAGAAGGACCACGTGTCTATTTTTGTCTGTTATTTTTCATTTAACTACTACTGAACTTCTGTTGGTTATACTCCCATCTGTTTATTCTAAATTAAGAAAATAAAATAAAATCTGATAATAAAATGTGGTTAAATTATCTGAAGATTTTGAAATCTAATCCGAGGATTTGATACAACATGGGAACACTTACTTTTTCCAAGTATTGGTAAAGTATATGAGATGCTTAATACAGCCTTGCCATTATGTATATACGCATAGTTTTTGAAGAAAATAGTTATCTGTATGAATTAAAGATGATATATGATGTATATAAAGGAAAAATGATTAATTAGGATAGAATCTGACACCATTTAGATGGGAGAGAAGGAGTAGTAGTAGCCAATAAATTAAAAGCTAAATTAATTCTGTATCCTAAAGCCAATAGTCTATATGTAATAAATGATAATAGTTCCTATAATTAGCCGCCTTTCGAGGTAGTTGTTTATTATTAACATAATGTTTAAGGATCTTTGCTGGTTTGGTCTTCCCGCACAGTGATTGTATACTTTACATCAACGCTATAGAATAATCTATCAGTAAGTGGATTCGTTAAACTTGCCTTGAAATGGATCTGATGTGGTCCTGGTGGCAGCGCTTCGAGAATAACCCAGTACCCATCCGATACGGCACGTGTAGGACCCGGTAGTCCAAATATAGGATTGTGAGTAATGTTAACATCAAATGCTCTTGAATGAACTCTAAATTCCTTGAGGTCTGTGAGCTTCTCTCCATCTTTACCAATTAACTCCAGCTGACTAGAATCTTTTCCATCAACTGACAAGAAAACAAATGGTTTACTAGACTCATCTTCTTCAGCAAGTCGGTGCAAATCGTCATCATTTCTAGCACCTGGGAATTCTGCGAAAGAAACGAAAACAACATTTAGTGGAATGAGAAGATGTTGTCCGGCCGGAAGAGTGCATGTCCGTTCTGCTCCTCCCATATCACTGAACGCAAGGTTGAAGAGTGGCTGGCCGACCTGTGCTTCTCCACAGTGGAGGCCTGTCCTATCAGTTACTGGATTTCTATCTGCTGGTATAGAACAAAGCCATCGCCAAAATTGTATGGTCCAATTCTCATATGACATACCAAAAGGCTCTGAATCTAAGGGAAAGACACGCGGATCCGTGTTATCAGTCATAATTGCTTGTTTCTAGGGTTCCTAATAACTTTTTCATCATACAAACGGCTGTGACGACATGAAAATCTTTATTGAGTGATAATACATGCTGGCATATGGGTTAGGTTCAAAGTTAACATACTCCAAAGAGAGTAAGGCTTTGACTGACCGGTATCCTAAGAGTTGATGTCAAAATACCTGTATAAGAAGAATGTATGCTCGTCACCTCTGCGCAAACTGCGAAAAGAAAAGGAGTAAAGACGTTTGTAGAGAAAGCTGTAATGAATGATTCTTAACAATGTGAAAGATCATATAATATCGGCTTAGCAGGACAATCAGGATCGCCCATTAAAGCTAGAAGTTATTAGATAACTGAAGTTAACGGTATACTGGCTATATATATCGCTAGCGATTTTATGCATGGACCAGGCTTCATTTGACGATAAATGTAATTAAAGACGCCCTACTTCCTTTAATGATTCTTAGTCCTACTGCCGCCCATTACAATTATAATTATCAGTTTATCACAGAAAAGCTCAAAAGACTGTCTATTAGATTCACCAGAAAAACCATTTTTCCATCTGGAAATGGATCCAAAAATAAAACCAAAGAGAAATTTTCAAAAAAAGAAGAAAAGTATCATCTGAATTCGTCATTGGTAAAGCACTGATTAAATCCGGCTAATGAATACTTGTGTGGTTATGAATGCTATTATGCTAAGAGATAATTCTTGGTGTTTGTATTTTCTATAGAAAGAGAACCATGGTTGTGGCAAAACTCTCAAGCATGTAAATTCTTGAAGATAGAGCACATCATTTACATTCATCTATGGGAAAAGTATCATTGAACATACAGTTCACTAAAGATAGAATTGAATGTTTTGATGACTATTTCCTTGTAGAAAAGAGAGAGATGCAAACTAGAACATGTGATGAAGTAGTTGCTTCTATTTGTAGATATGTACAATAAAGTTATTGAAAAGACGAAGATTATAGATGAACAGAGACCAAATATTCAAAGGAACAAATTGATACAGAAATGCCATAGAACCAGAGGGATATGGAGGAGCTACACATCATTATTATACGGAAATGATACCTTCAGAATGTGTTTCTGCACTACTCCGATGGTGTACACCATACTGCCCATCTGTAAATGTCTTGTTTAGCAATTTATCATTCAATAACTGAATTCCTGGACTCATCCGCTAGGTTACTCTGGTCCGGCTACACTAAGTTGGAATTTCATGTCTAACTCGTAATTCCTCGAGTATCCATGCAGATGGAGCAAGTGATCGCCAGGAGTTAGCGGCTTTAACCAAATCCAATACCCAAATTGAACCATTTTAATGATGTTTTTTTGCATTAGCGTTTTATTATCTATTCCAAACATGTTTTTTGATGCTATGGCATCTATTTCAATTTGCTCATCGGTCATGTCTACCACCTGGAAATTTAAGCTTATACCGTCAAGCTTTGCCCACAGATCGTATATTCCATCAACGTCACGATGCACAAGTTTGCTTAATTGGGCTGTAGTCTTTAGAGATGGATACTTCTCTGTAGAGGCAGTGGAGACGTATGGGGTGGCTAAGATGGACCAATTGCCTACAGGTATATCAATCCTTACCATACGGTCTCCAGAATAAGGCGAGGGGCAAAGGAACCATACCGATTCGCCATGTTCTTTCATGGTCCTCTGTTGCATTTCTGTTGGCTGGCCAGCTATGTACCTGTCAGGGCCAGCATGGCCAATTACCATGAATGGGCTTTCCTCATTGCTCTTGCTGAGCAGCCATTTCCACCACTCTATAGTCCAACCATTGCAATCCTTATCGCACACCATTTCATGCCGTCCATGTTCTCTTTCCTCCTTGTCATAATTTTCATGTTCTATATCTTGATTATGTCCTTTCAATTTATCAATGGTCATTTTGTTACTTGACATAATATCTCCCATTC
>JAICQW010000046.1 GCA_025937665.1 Nitrososphaeraceae archaeon
AAATCTACCGTTTTTTCTGAAGTTCATCAAGTCAAGTGGACGGCACGAGGGATGGTAGGCATTCCTTACTACTACCATTGTGTCAAAAAACAGATTCAAGAGTTAGTGAGACAGATTAGACCAGAAATAGTACACGCTCATAATATTGGTTCTGCTAAAATCTCACTTGATCTAGGCCTTCCTGTAGTCTTTGACGATCATGAGTATTTTGCGATGCTCTCGCGAGTCAATGCAGAGAATCTCAAAATTCAAAATTTTCAGAATTCAGAATCCGGATTCGTCAAGTTCAAAAAAAACTTGAAGTTGTCATTCATTTCTCGACAAAGCATTTCTAACTGGACAAGGTGGGAGCAGGAGTTGGTCCGTTCAGTACCAACTATAACTGTTTCAGAACAGATTGCACAAGAGCTACAAAAGTTTGCTGAGGAGAAAACGGAAAATATAATCGTTGTACCTAACTTTCCTCTACAAGAAGAGCAAGCATCATTCAAAGAACCACGGCAACATGCGGAACCTACTTGTGTCTATGCAGGAGGAGATAGTAAGCATAAAAAAGTTACTAACCGTGATATCTCTGGATTAACCAATTTATTTATGGAGAACGATGTAGGTAATTTGACAATCATAGGGTGGGAGATACCAGAGACTGGTAAAAAATTCAAGGCTACCGGCTTCCTTTCAAGAGATAAAATGTTTTCCGAGATGATTCAACATTCAATAGGATTGATACCTTGGAAGAAACATTGGTCCCATCCATTTTTGAACCCGAACAAGGCATACGAGTATGCCCATGCAGGATTATTTGTGATGCTGACTTCCGACATGAAATCTGTTATTACTATTTTAGGAGATAACTGCTTGCCATTTGATGATTATGATGACTTGGCTTCAAAATTATTGTATTTTAAATCACACACTGATGAATTATACGAGAAAAGATTGCAAACATTCAACTTTGCCAGGAAAAATCTAATCTGGGAAAAAAATGAAAAAAAGATTTTGGATGCGTACAAACTAAGTTGATTTCTTTTATAACATTTCAGGACGTCTCGATTAGCTGCTCCTATTTAAAGTAAAGAATCTAAACAGAAAAAATACATTAGCTGTAAGGTTACAAGGAAGATTTTGGGCTTAGTTCAAACGTAATGAACATTTTATACCATATTTCAAGACTTAACAATTGTAGCATTTTACTTATGTATCTGGGATCACCCGTCTCTTCTATCCTTCTAATAGAACGGTCATAGAAATCGCTGCTTATGATTTTGTCACGAAAAACACTAGCATTAGACAAGGTAGATATCACAATTTCCTTCGCACTACTTGTCCAAAGTTTTTTCAAATCCATTCCAAAACCTATTTTTGTATCTGATACATTCTTACTATCGAGTCCTGATAGTATCTCTCTTAAGGGAATTTTTCCCATGTTACTTTCCTTGTTAAATTTGACTAATGGTGGAATTCTTAATGACATATCAATAATTTTATTATCTAAGATGGGTGAAATTCCCGATACTCCAAAATAATTAAAAAACTTGTAATTTGTAGGAACAAAATCATAAATTAGTTTACCATTGTAGTCAGCTAAGAAAACCTGGTCTAATGGGTCCAAATCATTGTCAAAATACGTTCTTAATAGTGAATATATTGAGGACCAATCAAACTTGATATTTTCTCCAAAAATTTTTTCTTGGTCCGGAACCCAATCTCTCTCATGGCACTCTAAATAGTGAATAGTACGTTGTTTCCAATCGTCACCCTCATCAAGTAATTTTAGAAATTTAGTATATCTAAAAGTATAGCCACCAAATAATTCGTCTCCTCCATCACCTGTAAATAAAATATCAGAATATTTTTTGGACTTTTCTATAAAGTAGTATTGATATAAATTCCATCTTGGTTCCTTAACAATACTGATTAAAAATGGTAGATCTTTAAGAGGATTATCTACCGTAACGTTATAGAAATCTGTATCTTTTGACTCAGCAATTTTCTTGGCATAAGTTGCTTCACTTACTTCATCAAAACTTACAGAAATACATTTGATATTTAGACTTGGATATTCATCCCTTAATAATGCTAATATTAGATTTGAATCAACACCAGTACTTAACGCAAGGGAAATTGTCTTTGGATTATGCTTTGAAATCGCAGTGCTTATTATTTTTCTGAGTTCCTTCTCTATGTCTTTTGATGATGGATAGGTTCCATTTCTCTTGACCTTGACCTGTTCGGCAACAAGTTTGGGCACAGATGGTCCAACTTCTATGGTGGGATCATACCGCAAGGTGAGCGTGTTGCGAATATCAATCAACAAAAAAGTATGGTATTTCCCTACAATAAATTACTTGGGATATCACGGTAAACTCTTCAATAATTCAACTAGCTGATACTACAACTCTACCCAGGCCATTTGGCGGCGGCAAATCAGCTGCCTAAATAACTACGCACTAGGAGCTCCTGAATTAGTAGGAAATCAAACAGAGCAATTAGCCTATCATATCGACACTCTATTTTTAGATTTAAGCGAGCACCTGATAATCTGAGGCCTGTTTGAACAAGAAATCAAGTTGAAATAACGTCCTTTGCTTGAAAGAGTTATCAAAAGATAGCATCTTTAAACCCATATCCAAAATTTTTTAATAAGATCACGTTATACGAAATAAGCAAAACAGGCAAAATCAAGATATGAATAAGGTTCCCAAACTGCAAATAGCCAACATTATAACAAATAGTAAAAAATATCCCTATCTGATTGTATTTTCAGTAGCTATCTTTCTAAGACTTGTACCAGAATTACTTGCCTTTCCTTATCCTATTGGATACGATGTAATAAATTACTATTTGCCAGTCATTAAGAATTTTGAAGATTACTGGCCCACAATTTCAAATCAATTCCCGTTTTATGTATCATTACTATATGCAATATCAGAAGTATTCAATTTTGAGCCAAGATTAGTTATTTCCGCTTCAATAATACTTGTCTTTGGATTTTTCTCACTCGCTATTTTTTCAATTGGCAGGAATCTTTTACGTCTTGATAATTTACAAAGTATTTTTTTGTCAATATTTGTAATGTTTCAGATGGCGGTGCTGAGAACCTCTTGGGATCTTCATAAAGACATGTTTGCCTTAACCTTTACTTTTTTCTCCCTATTATTAATTTCAAAAATTCCAAATATATCCAAGAAGTTGATTGCAATAACAGCTACTCTGAGTGTTATATCCGTTCTTGCGGACAGAATGATAGGTTTGCTCTTGTCCATAACTCTCATTGGTTCTTCTTTTGTGAAAAGGGATAGAAATTTAGCTATTGCTGTGGGAATTGTAATTGTGATATTTGGTATATCAATTCAAGCAAATCATGACAATATCGGATACAACCTAAAAATGGCAGGATCTAATAACTCAATTAATGTAATCTATAATCCGATAAATCTAATTGTTCTGTTTTTAGTAACCAATGCGTTTTTGTTACCTTCAGGTATAATAGGTTTTATCAAATCAAAATTGATTATCTTCAAAATTCCTCTTTTAATTTCAGTAATTGGTTCATTTACATGGATAATCTTTCCAAACACATCTGCGTTCCTCCCAGATAGATGGATTGTCATATTCAGCATTTTTCTTTCGTTGTTCTCAGGATATGGATTTATTACATTAATTGAAAATAGACGCATTGCATTTTTTAGCAGGAAATTAAATAATTATTTGATTATTATCATTCCATTCATATTCTTGGGCTCAGCTTTTGCGGCAAGTCCAAATAATTCCTACGTCAACATATACGGAGCGTTTCATCAATTTATAGGTCCCTATGGTCCGTTAACTATGCAGTATAATTCAATATCTTTACCTGAATCAAGATCATTGCAGTATGTAGTTGATTGGATAAATAATGATACTAATACTGGGGAAGATTCAGTAATAATGGGTAGCAAACATTTGAGAGGGTGGATGGATCTTGAGCTAAAAGAAAGAACATTTCTATTTGCTGATAATAATACCAATCTTTTAGCGTCAAACAAATATGGTGAATTGTACTTGTTAGAATTAATTTCGAGGCAGTCAACTCAAATACCTGAGAATTATCTGCAGGAGTTAGCTTACAAAATTACAGATTTTTCCATTTATCGACTGAAGCTGATTAAATAAAATCAATTCAACTGAATCGTGTGCAAATAACATGAACTCTGTAATATGATTATTGAATTGAATATTCCAATTTTTGGATGTTAGCTCTGGTATTTCTCTTCCATTTTCATGAATTTTGATAATTCAACAAGCTCATTGAATTCGTTAAAGTCAAGCATTGTATCCCTGGAATTTTTTGTCGAGCCATTTTTCTTGAGGTCCGTTAATATTCTCTTCATGGCAAATGCAGATCCGTACAATCCAGAAAGCGGAAACACCACCATGCTATAGCCCATAGATTTAAGCTCATTTGCAGAAAAAGTCGGAGTTATGCCATTTTCTATCATGTTGGCCAACAGAGGTGCTTCGATTTTCTTTGGAATTTCTCGAAGCTCCTCTTCTGACTGTGGGGCCTCCACAAAGACAACATCCGCTCCTTCTTTGTAGTACATTTTGCCTCTTTCTATTGCTTCGTCAAGACCTAATGGAGCTCGGGCATCTGTTCTTGCTACAATTGTGAACTCACTGTTGGCGGATGATGCAATAGCTGCTCGAAGTTTTTGTATGTAATCATCAGAAGAAATCACTTCTTTGCCTCGCATATGGCCACACCTTTTTGGCCAAACTTGGTCCTCAAGGAAAATTCCAGCTCCACCACATGCAATTAAATCGCCTACTAGTTTCCAAACAGTAAGCGGGTTACCATATCCAGTGTCAACATCGACTATTACTGGAACATCAACTGCCCTGATTATCCTTCTTGCATTCTCAATATTTTCACCTGCATTCAAAAACCCAAAATCTGGCAATCCCAACAGGGAAGCAGCGGACCCATATCCTGTTTGAAACATTGCCTCAAATCCAACATGTTGTGCGATTCTGGCACTTAACGCATCAAACACGCCAGGAAGAACAATAATGTCATCTCTTTTTTTTATTTTTTCCTTTAGTGCCTTTCGCTTATCCAAATTCATGACTTTGTGAAAGTTACAGATTTATTTATTCATTCATTCTAATGCTTGTTCGTTGTCCCGTTCAGTTATTTCATATAAACCATCTGGTAGGGTATTTAGTTTGATTTTGCAATTTCTACATTCATAGTAGTCAATGTCATGATTGTGAACTATGGAACCATTTAGCCATACCATCAATGTACCGCATTGCGGGCAATTCATTGTCATTATATTGGATTAATCAATTTCACTATTATTTATTTGAATAGAAGTATGTATTGTCAGTCAGTTGGCTACGGTATTGCCAAATTTCTCCATTATAACACCGATACATCTTGTTGTCTTTTTGAGCAAGTCTATGCGAACAAACTCATTTGGAGAATGAATTCTGCTGTATTTGTAAGTGCAACCAAAGCTTACACATGGACATCCCAGAATATTATTGAAATACCACATAGGTCCTGTTCCAGCAGAAGAAACACTCTTGACAGCTTGTCCATATTCCTCGATAGCAGAGTCTACGACCAATTTTACAAAGTTGTCATTTAACGGTATTCTACAAGCAGGCTCGCCACTTAAAAATTTCAAATGTATGTCTTTGAATCCATTATTATCAAGATGTTCCCTTAACAGTTGGAATTGTTTCTGAGGCATCATATCAGGTACGAGTCTAAAGTCAAGTTTTGCCATTGCAATACTGGGCAAGACAGTCTTCGAACCCTCTCCAATGTAGCCTGAGAACAACCCACTAATATTAGATGTTACACCTCCGACGTTAGCCTTTTTTGTTTCGTCTATATCATTTTCATTGAATACATGGGTTAGTCCATAATTCTTTTTAAAACTTGGCAGGTCAAATTCCTCCTGTCTGATACACTCAAGTTCTTCAAGGGAAAAATCTCGAATATCGTTATTCCAATTCTTGATCTTAATTTTACCATTCTCATCCCGGATGGTTTTAAGAGCGTGAACAAGACGCCAGGCAGGATTTTCAACCAACGCTGCCAAACTGGAATGAAGATCCGCGTTTGCACACTTTGCATGTAATTCCACACAAAGTAATCCTTTCATTCCAAGACTGATAATCGGTCTTTCGTGTTCGTCTATGTAGCCAAATTCCCAAATAGTAGCGTCGCAAGAAAATTTTTCTCGATACTTCGATAGATACTGTTCAAGATGAGAGCTACCTATTTCCTCTTCACCTTCAACTAGGAACTTTACATTACAAGGAACATCCCCTGTTTCATTGAGGAAATATTCTACTGCCTTGATACGCGTTATTAATTCCCCTTTATCATCGGAAGCGCCTCTTCCATAGATAAAATTCCCATCAATTTTACCACTAAAAGGATCATCATGCCAAAGCTCGATGGGTTCCGCAGGTTGTACATCGTAATGGTTATAAAATAGAATTGTCTTTCCATTTGGATTACTTTTGGATTTTACTTCCCCATATACAATTGGAGAAACTTGTTCTGAATTACCATCTAATTTTAGTAACTCTGCAGATATTCCAGAATCAGACATGATTTTGCAAACTAACTCTGCACATTTTGTCATGGTCAATTGTTTCTTTGCAGAGACGCTTGGGACCCGAATTAGTTGTTGCAGCTGCGATGTGAGTCTCTCAATATCAGAATCAACCCTTGATGCAATTAGTGTCAAATCAGCATAAAATCAAATGAACATGAAATTAAATATTCTGTTTAGAAAATCACATACGACAATGTTAAAAAAATCTCCGAGACTTCTTGATCACTTTAGAAAACTCCTTAAGAACGCTACTGTCAATAAGCAAAAAATGAAATATGAAATGATTAACGCCGATGTTTATGTATTGAGCGATTCCTTCAACTACATCGTCAATAGTTCCTACAGTCAATCCACCAGCAATTGATTTTTTGAATTCTGCTGCAGTCATCTTTTGCTTTCCCATTTTCTTCATGACTTTCTTCAACTGCGCATGTTCTTGTATGATTAAGCACGGAAGTACTATAGAATACTCTATCTTCCTCTTCTGGGAATTGTAATTGTTTAGAATGCTTATTTTTCTTTCCATCTCTTCTGGCGACCCAAAATAAAGGTTATATCTATCTGAATACTTTGCTGCAACTTTCAGTAGATATTTTTCACCAGAACCTCCCACCATAACCGTAGGATGAGGTTTCTGAACAGGCTTTGGAAAACTTGTCGCATCGTTAACAGAATAATATTTGCCCTGGAAGTTTGCAATATTTTGGGTCCACAATTTTTTTATAATTTGAATCGATTCTTTCAATTGCATTATGCGTTCTACGTCTGACGAATATTGATATCCATAGGCAATATATTCTTCTTTGAACCATCCTGCTCCAATTCCCAATTCTGCACGTCCATTGGTAATGACGTCTAGTGTCGCTACCATTTTTGCAAGGAGAGCCGGATTTCTGTAAGAGTTACATGTTACTATCTGGCCAATCTTCATTCTTTTTAGCTCTGTAGATATAGCTGATAACAGTGTAAAGCATTCAAAAAAGTTTCCGGTTTTAGGATATCGGTAATGTGGAATAAAATGATCGTATGCGTAAGCAGAGTCAAAGCCATTTTTCTCTGCCTCAATAGCAATGTGTCGAGAAAACTTGAATTGTGCCACGGATGAGTTTCTTGGTAAATCATTTCTCCATCCTTGTGGGATTACAATGCCGAATTTGATTTTTGACAAAGTTTACTTGAATAAGAATCTGTACTTTATAATAATATTTAGTCGCAAAAATGCTAGTAGATATGACTGTAACCTAAATTTCAGTTAATGATAATAATCAGAGAATTCATGATTGATCAAGCTAATATTACAAAAGAATTATTGTTTCGCTTTGAAAGGATCATGACTTGGTGTTTGTCCACTATTGCCATTCTCATTTCCCTCTTGTCCATTATCTACGACTTGACTCACAATTCGGTCCTGTCCATTTTGGTAATTGTGCCATTGAATATCTATTTTATTGTCTTCATCTGGAACGTAGGTTACTTTACCTGAATTAGGATCAAATTTGTCTAAACGTCCTTCAGTTGGAGGAGTTACTATTTCAAATTGTACCGGATCTTTGTTCATATCCTTTGCTTTCAAAGTTATGTCAATCTCCTGACTTGAATCTACTGATATGCTCCTAGTCTGTTCTTTTAGGGTGATTTGATTAACCGTATCCGTGTTTACTTCCACAGTAGCCACATTACTCTCAGCGCCGTTGTCATCAACTGCCTTATAAGTAAAGCTATCGGTAACCGGATTATCATTCACTATGAGTTCAGGGCTGTATGGTATTCCTTTATTGGCTCCTATTTTTTGTGGTGAATCAAATTTAGAACCGTCATCACTTTTTGAATAGAATATATAGTTATTACCTGGAGTAGTACCTTCCCACGCAACATGTGTGGTGTTACCATTTATTGTTACCTGGGGGTTGGCTGAGCCACCTGGGTCATTACTCAAATTCTCAACGCCGCTGAAGCTGGAGCCATAATCGGCACTTTTTCTCATAAATATATCCTGATTGCCGTTATCGGATTGACCCTGCCAAACTACGTAGATGTTGTTACCCGATGATGACACTTCAGGATTGAATACGGGTGAGCGACTTTTTCCGCTAATGCTAAGTGGTGAAGAAAAGGTGTTTCCACCATCGGTACTACGAGAAAAGAATATGTATCTGTCTTCTTCTTCACCTGCACTCCATACTGCGTATCTATAGTCTGATAGATTTGCTTCATTGGTAACCTGATCAAAAGCCTGAGGTGCCTGATTAGTCTGGTTATTTTCAGTCACTTCTACACTTACAATAGCGGTATTGCTCTCCACATCATTATCATCAATTACATTGAATGAAAAACTGTCATTGCCAGTATAGTTCATTTCTGGAGAATACGTCACGGTACCTTTTGAACTAACAAAATTATTCAAAGTCGCATCTGCAGGGTTTGATACTATCTCAAATCGTATTGGATCGTTATCACTATCTTGTCCAGTGAGGGTAATATTCAATTGATTATTTGTGCTAACAGATAAGTTTTGATCAAAAGCAGTCGGCGCATTGTTGGACGATTCATTAGCCATAACGGTTGATTCATTAGCCATTACAGCTGATTCTTTGGTTAGTATATTTTCAGCCGTCTCCTTAACCTCAACATTTACAGTTGCAACGTTGCTCTCCACATCATTATCATCAATTACATTGAATGAAAAACTGTCATTGCCAGTATAGTTCATTTCTGGAGAATACGTCACGGTACCTTTTGAACTATCAAAATTATTCAAAGTCGCATCTGCAGGGTTTGATACTATTTCAAATCGTATTGGATCGTTATCAGTATCCTCCCCAACTAAGGTAATATCAATATCCCTATTTGCGTCGGTTGACAATTCTTGGTCATGTGCAATTGGGGATTGATTTATTGTAGTGATTACGTTGTTCTCAGAAGCTTTACTCGCTGTTTGATTTTGTGACTCTTGATCCCCCTCTCCACTTATTTCGTGATTCATCTCTTCCAATGGTTCTACATTTATCTTAATTTCAGCTTTATCGCTCTCAGCTCCTTTATCATCAATTACTTTAAATTCAAACTTATCATCTCCAGAATATTCTTCTTCTGGTGTATAGGTAACAGTGCCATCAGATTTGTCAAAACCATCAAGTTCCCCATGTGATGGATCTGATACTATTTCAAATTCTATTTCATCATCTTTATCATTATCATTACCTTTCAAGGTAATCTTTACATTATCATTTGCATCTACCGACACATCCTGATCATCAGCCTCCGGTGCTTGATTAGTTTGTGCAAATACATATTGGTAATCGTTATAGAAATGAATACTTGCACCAATTATACTGCCACTAGTAAGGACTAATAGGACTAGTGTCAGATATTTTTTATACATTTTAGGCTGAAATATTATGCAGCAACATACATAAAAACCTTGAAATTTTATGCAAATTTACTCACGAGTATTTTATGACAAATTAGATGTTCTTCTTAATCTATTATTACTATTATCTAATCAAATATTGTTTTCATTTATGATATTGTTGTTTCATTGCTCTGATGGTTATTGAGGTGGAATTATTTCTCTGACACTCAAATTCTTAAAGTCAACATCCGTAGCTGTGTCCCATCTGAACGTAGTAATTGGTCCTCCCCACGTAATGATTTGATCAGGAGCTCCTCCACATTCAGTGCCTTCAGTACCCCAACCACCGCTATCTACTCTCTCATCAACTTTCACAAAGTTACCACTGTTGTTCGTGTCAAGCCATAGTTCTGTTTTCACAACTACATTATTATTTTGTAAGAAATTATACACAACGAACTTTATTCCGATCCATTTATCCTCAATTGAGGTAGTCGGAGTTTTGAGGCTAGTAAACACATAGCTCACATGCCATTGTTCCTTTGCAAACCTTACTTTTCCAGAAAAGAATACATCTCCTTTCATAGAAGAACCTTCACATCCTACAGGTGGTGTTCCGTCTCCAGTATGTCTACCACCTCTACCATTTGGTGAAAAATTATCATCACTTGGAGAAGTGTTTACTTTAACATATTGAGTCATTTCGAAATTTCTCCAGTCATTTGGTCTCAACATATAGCCCTTTGTAGCTATGTTGCTATGATCCAAAGTAGGTATATCGTCACCATCATATCCTGTTGAAGTATAAACTGCCATTCGAACTTGTGTTGCTTTCATCTTCCACGATCCGTCAGGATTTCTTGTAATTGTGTTCTGAGGATTAAATCTACTATCGCTCGTGGGATTGTTCATGTTCAAATACCATTCTTCCCCGTTATTTTTTGTCTGGTACAGTTTCTTTATTCCAAAAATATCGGTGCCAGGGTCAGAATTTGTAAATGAAAGATATGTAACCTGTTCCGCAGTATTGAAAGAACTACCTGAAAATGCATCTGTTATTTGTTGTGTTGTTAGATCATCGTTCCATACTCTGACTTCATCAACCTCGCCGGTAAAGAAGTTTCCTGGTGGAGTAATTCTGGAGTTAGCTCCAACCCTTACTGGTT
>JAICQW010000111.1 GCA_025937665.1 Nitrososphaeraceae archaeon
GAAATCTTATTGGCTTTCTCAATTCTATAGATGAAGATATCTATGAAATTATTGAAGACGAGGCCCTATTGTGTACTCAATGTATTACGTTAAAGAACTGAGCAGATCACATGGGTTACAAGATTATCTATCATCATTCATCTTCTGTTTCAGATTCTTCCAATATGGTTGATTCTTCAGCGCCGCCGGTCATATTCAATGATATATCCACAAACTCTGGTCTTGCTGCGGGTGAATTATTTCCAGCTGTACATGTCAAATCCAAGCTTTTAGTTGTTATTACACACGCTTTATACTCTGCACCAACATTTACAGTAACATTTGGAAAGGTCGCCACGTATTCTATAATACCTCCATTTGTTCCGGGGCTAGTGATAGAAGTCAAAGCAGTAGGATTGGGTAACTTTGGAGGCGGACCTGTGCCTAGAAATTTTACCCTTGATGCTTCACCATTATTTGTAGTAACAATTGCCACTACATCAGCTTTTGATTTATCCGCTTAGAATATTGTCATTATCACCTTGAAAATGTCTTCCCCTTTCCTGTTTCCGCCTGAACTGGATCTATAGTGAGAGTGGCTGCAAGGACTACAACAAATATTCCAAACGATCCTGCTACGTTATTGACTCTCTCTTTTTTTGTCATATTCACGCGCCATCTTTGACTTCAATCAATATTTAGTTCATTCAAGATTTTGAATTCATATGTTAAATCATACTGGACAAGAAATTAATTCGCTTCGTGTTCAAAGATTGAGTGATACTCCATTTTTTTTGCATATCAATTTTCATACATGAGTTGCAATGCGTCTACTTAAATAAAATGCCTTTTTACTTTGACAGTTTGTGGCAGATTGTCTTATCAAGAGGTTCACATTAGAGGAAAGTTTGCTTAATCATAAAGACAAACTCGGAATACAAGTCGAGGAGGACGAGTTTAATTATTTAAAAGGAGAACTGAAAAGAGACATAAGAAGGAATGTGCACTGTCTCAGGAGATATGAATACGCCTACATTCGCGAATATTTAGACAGAATAGACGAGATGAAATTGATTCAGAAACGGCTGTGGAGTTTAATAGAAGACAATTCTGACAACCCCCAGCTACAGAAGGATTGCTTATCTGAGCTCTGTAAATCAACGGTAGCATTAGCCGACTTCTATAGATCTATTAAAGATCTGGATCAAGGAAACAACGAGTTGACCGCCACGAATTTAGAGAGCATACATGAGCCAGTTTCTGATCAATGCACAGATAGCTCTATTTCACGATCTGCATACAGTCTCTTGTTTATCATCTTCGAATAACCCTTTTTCTTAACCCAAAACTCACATCCATAGAGGCCATGAGAAAATTACTAGACGTCTAGTAACTTAAAGGACACTCTATTGGAATGCCATTGCAATGAGCTAAGAATTTAGACTGCTACTGCTAACAGCCTTATCGAATTAGACTATTGTTTTAAAGGAACTTGGACAAATTGACAAAAAGACAATTATTTTGAAATGGATTCTTCCTTAGTTAGTTTTGAGGTTGATCGAATTGTTTCATCTAACATTGAATGAATGCCAAGTCTAAAGCGCATTAGCATTTTAGAAATATCGTCGCTATCGCCATACATTTCGGTTTTAAGATGTACGTTACTCTGAGAACTGGTCACTTTAATTTCTGTAGCAACTGATTCTTCATATTCATGTATCAGACTATCTGCTCTTGATAATGAGGCCTTCAATGATAATTGTACCTTCTTAAGAAACATGAGCTTGTGATGCAAGTGTTCATGGATATGGTCTTTTTCACTATTCGTTGGAAAAAGAAAGCCATCGTTTGAATAATTGTCTTTGTCATACATTGTATTTACTGTTTTTGTTCCTGTTTCCATTTCCATTTCCATTTTTGCTTTTGTTTCTACTGCAGCAGCAGTATTTTCTACTGTCTCTTTGTCTTTTGCAAAAGCTAGCTGGTGTTTGTACCTTCGAATATCCTTTACAGACATATTTTTATAAATTATATCATCCGACATGTTTTCAAGACCCTTGCCTTCTAAACTAAGAAGCTCAAATGCATGTGATACTTTCAATTCGCCAGATTTTACTTTATCTATTACATTTTGTGGAAGTTTTAGAAGTTGAATTCTACTTGAAACATATTGTTCGCTTTTCATTATTGTTTCTGCAAGGTAAGTTACCCCACCCCAACCATAATCTCTAACATATAATTTGAATGCATGAGCTTCTTCAATTGGGTCTAGAGTCCTTCTCTGTATATTTTCGACAAGCTGAATCTCAAATGCATCTTTATCAGATACATCCTTTACCATTGCCGGTATAGTTTTCCAGCGAAGTAATTTGCAAGCTTGAAATCTTCGATGACCGGCCACTATTTCAAATCCCCGATTGATAGGTCTGACAATTATGGGTTGGAGAAGACCATGCTTTTTAATGCTTAACGATAGTTCCTTGATCGATTCCTCTTCTGATAAAGAAGCATAGATTCTTGTTTGAACCTGAGCGGGCGAAATAATAGGTAATGGTAACCTTTCTTCGACTATAGGTGTATCAGTAGTCATGATTTATTAGACCCCTGTAAATGACTGACAAAAGCTCGTAATCTACGCCATGCATCAAAAGGATTATGAGGCGAGACATATAATTTTGGCGTTTATAATAGGCAATTTAATAAAAGTTAATACAAATTCGTAAAATATTGAAAACTATAAATATTCCACAATTCGGGTAATTTATAACATATGTTACCATGGCGTTATTTAAATGGGTGTTGGTAAATGGTACTTTTTACCGTCTGTCAATCTTCTTTTGGCGCCAAAAGCCACACAATAAACACTAGCAGACAGTGGGAGTTAGGGGATAGTTTCGGAGATGTCTAAGGCCAAAAGACGAGCGACTGAAAGTATTACCCTTAGAGTAGAATCCTCAGTTCTAAACCAGGTACGTTATGAAGCCGAACAAAAACTTGAAAGTGTGAATACTCTCATAAATCAAGTCCTAAAACAATATGTAAAGTGGCATGCTCATACCCCAAATGCTGGAATGTTCTATATTTCAAGGAACCTAATGGGTTCTTTGTTGCGAAAGTTTTCGGATGAAGAAATAGTTCAACTCAGTGAGGCGGAAATAAGGGACAGTTTTAAGAAGTCTTTTTTTGTATTCTATGAGGAGTATAATCTTGAGAGCGTGCTCGAACTATTGGATTATTATGCACGAGCATCTGGATTAAACTACACTCACAGAATAGAGAATAATAATCATACCATAATAATTCATCCGGAGATGGGCGAGAAAGCTTCTTTATTATTATCGTCATTGATTAGAAATGTACTTAAAACCCTACCTATTCCCCCTTCCGCTTATCACATTCAACAATCAAATGGTACGCTAATCATAAAAATAAAAATCTAGAGAAGGATAACAAATGACAAAATTATAACTGATCTTATTAGACTTTATTCTACAAAGAACTATTATTAAATGGATATTCTCTTGCAGGATACAGAATTAAGTCTAGGGGAAATGTGTGTTTGTCAAGCAAATGGGTAGTTCCCAGTAATTTTATGCAGTTTTAAATGCTTAATAGCACTCATTCACTTGAATCTGCATGGTCGACAACAGAATATACATTCTGATTGACGATCTTTTAAAGCTCAATGACAAAATTTATGCAATTGAAATTTTAAACTTGGAAGGAAAACGACTATTTAAGTTTTCTAAAACTGATGTAACTGAACAGAACTTCGACGACCTGTACCAGGATTTAAATAATATCACCAGGTCATCAAAGACTCTTTCCCTTGAAAACATAAAGATCTCAGTTATCGATAAAGAATTATCAAAGATTGCAATAGTAAATATTTGTAATGACAACTTTTTAATTATTGCATTTTGCCAAGAGGTATCCTTGACTGATATTGTCGATGTAGTTTCCTATCTAAGTAACGCCATGCTTGGAATGAAGAATAAGCAAGCTTCCTAAGTTAATTAAATAGATAATAACCGGACATATTGGGTATGTTTGAAAATTGTCCAAGCTCTTGAAGGTATAATTTGTTGTTACCTGCTACTCAAGGTCTTAATGCTATCATCAAAGTCATTTTTTTTCTTCTGAAGGGATATCACCTTTTTGTAGATGCTGTTCAATTTTGTGATTGTTCATTTCACCCAAGGACCTGAAGGTCATTTCACATACATTGCATTTGTAGGATTTTGATGAGTTAGTATCGCCACTAGACAAATTTTCTGCTCATTTACACGACAAGACCCAGATTTATAAACATTGGTGGTCTTCTTGTCTACTAAGGGAAATTTGCATTCAAACCAAGATTAATGTTTATAGAATACGATCGATTCTCATACTGTGAAAAGATGATGCCCATTATATGAATGAGTCAAAAACCAATCTCCACTCTTCTGCTGAGCAACCATGGCAAGACTTTATCAATAATGCTGTGATGTTTGCGGGACAAACTTCTCAACATGTGCTTCAAGGGGTAAACCCCGGCGGGGTGTATCAGGCTATATGGTGTAGGGATGCATCCTACATTCTTTTGGATTGGTACTTGTGTAGAAATAATCAGGGGGCATTACAGCAAATCCACCAAATATGGGACCATCAAATATCACCCGACAGGGAGAAGTTAGTTTATGGAAGAGGGTCCCCAGAATTCAAGTTTAGTGCTAAAGCGGGAGGCACTGATGTCCAAAAAGAGTTTGAAGGAGCACTTCCTACAACAATATACCAGGTAGGATTCTCTGAAGTCTACGGAAAGAATCCAGATATAGATTCCATATCGTTGATGATAGGCACTAGCTCATATATTTTGGCAAGGGTTCATACAGAAAAAGAGGTGGATAGTTCAACATCTACTATGGCCTCTGAACATTCTTCAGATTATGTTACATCTTTACTGTCAAAGGTTGGCATGACAAATGCTTCAGATGTAACTGAATTCGTGGTTCCACGGATGTTGAAAGCGGTAGAATATTTGGAAAACCGTGATATTGATAATGATGGTTTGTTAGAGCAAGGCCCCAACGAGGACTGGATGGACACAGCACTCCGATCTGGGAAAATAGTTTATAGCCAAGGATGCTGGATATACGGCCTAACTCATCTTGCAGTTTTACTTTCAAAGCTTGGAAGAAGTGCAGATGCCACACGGATAACACGCCTAGCAGACAGAGCAATAGATGCAGTGAATCAGAAATTATGGTCTGAAGAGGAAGGAACGTATATGGATATTCAAACAATAGATAATACTGGTTCTAATACTGCTGATGATAAAATATACCGGCTCTTGACTCAAGATGTAACATATTATCTGGTTGGAGCCACAGCTAATACAGTTAATGATAGTTTTAAAGATTTAACACATGAACAAAATGATCTTCAGCAACATCAAGAACGACAATATGAAAAAAATGAGACATTGGAAAAAATTCCTGAGTTCCGCCAGAGATCCATTAGTACTCTTGATGCAATTAAAAAAAGAGTCTGGAAAGATAACTGGCCGCTAGTAACAGAAGGAGAATTGAGAGAGACTGGACCTTGGCCCCTGAAACCATATCAGTATCATAACCATACATTTTGGCCTTGGACTACAGGAATAGAAATGTTAGCCAGAAGCAGATTTAATCAGGTTGAAGAGTGCAATATTCTTCTTTCAAAGCTCTCTTCTAAGGATAAAAAGACTGTGGGAATACACACTTTCTTTGAGTGGTTAAATCCAATAACTGATGAAGGAGGCGGAGCATATCCATTTAGAACTGGCATTTCAACTGTTAGATTAGCTATTGCTGATATGGCTCAAAAAATAAAGGCAAAACATTTTGTCTAGTATAATTATGATGCGAGAATTGAATGAATGAATTGAATGAATGGGATCTGATTCCTGTCGATAGGCTAATCCTGATTGGCTATCTCTTGTCCTTGTTTAATTAGTTTGTATTATTGTCTTAAATTCTGCATTTCTAAATAGCTCATAGATCTTATCCAATTTTATAA